>CAZQOC010000041.1:0-9565 GCA_964594745.1 uncultured Sulfurovum sp. | reverse complement strand
ATCGAACATTTTAAAGAAATCTTCATTACTTAAGATGGTTTTATCATAATCTGCATCACCTAGAAAAAAAAGTGTTTTTTCCTCTTTTTCTGCTTTCTCATCAAAATAGGTATCGTCCACCAAAACCGTATCTAACCCTATGACAATCTCACTATGAACAGCCTTATCTTCTTCATCGTGTGCAAAACGCCATACTGTATCAAAATCTTGACAGTATTTCACCAATCTTCCATGGTCATCTTCCACAGAATCAATAATGATGCTGTCTCCATTTTGAGCTATCGCGTCAATATCTTGAATGCCTTCTATCGTCACATACTCAGATACGCCCAGTTCTTTGGCTACAAGACCTGCACGAAAATCATTCACAAGTAGTTGTGTTTCTACGCCTTTAGTCGCGAGACGATTCAGTAGTGCTGCACCGCGTCTTAATCTTTCAAGTCCTAGTTTATGGCTTGTATTTGCATAATAATAGTGCATTATTTGTTTCCTTTTATATTTCGTTGTCTCATCTTTATGTGCACATGGACGATTTCCAGTGCTGCTGGTGTCACCCCAGATATCTGCGATGCTGAGAAAAGCGTTGGTGGTGTTGCCTTTTCAAGTTTCTCTATAATCTCATTACTCAGTCCTGATATAGTGTTATACACAAAATCTTCTGGTATTTTGATTTTAAGCATCTCATCCATATTCATTATCTGTGCTTGTTGCTTCTCTATGTAACGGCTGTATTTTGACTCTACAAGAATCTGCTCCATTACCTCATCATCATATTTGTCAAAATCAGGAAGTAAGGTCGTGAGTTTCTCACGGTTAAAGTCACCACGTCCTATCACATCCATCCAACGTGTTTTTTCATTGATCTTCACAGCACCTATCTCTGCTAGTTTCGCCAAGAACTCTTTGGTTGGTGTCACATAGTTTTCAGATAAAAATGCCAAGGCTTCATCTAAAGCCTCTTTTTTGGCTTCAAATTTTTGCATATACGCATCATCAAGCAGTCCAAGCTCTTTTCCATAACGTGAGAGTCTCATATCTGCATTGTCTTCACGTAGCAGTAATCTATATTCTGCACGGCTTGTAAACATACGGTAAGGCTCCTTGGTTCCTTTGGTGACAAGATCATCTATGAGTACCCCTATATAGGCTTCATCTCGTCTAAGGATAAAGGGTTCTTTACCTTGTATAGCAAGTGCAGCATTTATCCCTGCCATTAGTCCCTGTGCGGCTGCTTCTTCATAGCCTGTCGTACCGTTTATCTGTCCAGCGGTATAGAGCCCTTTTATCTTCTTGGTCTCCAAAGTATGTTTGAGTTCTGTTGGTTGTACATAGTCATACTCTATAGCATAGCCATAACGTACGATTTTTGCATTTTCCATGCCTTCGACAGACTGTATCATCTCCAGTTGCACATCTATGGGCAGTGACGTACTCATACCGTTAATATAATACTCCGTCTCATCCATCGTTTGAGGCTCAACAAATATCTGATGTCTAGATCTGTCTCTAAAACGATTGATCTTATCTTCTATACTTGGGCAATAGCGAGGGCCTGTACCTTCTATCTGTCCGGAGAACATCGGTGCACGGTAAAAGTTTGACTCAATAATCTCATGCGTTGTCTCATTTGTATAGGTGACATAACAAGGCAATTGTTTAGGGTTAAAGGTACTCTTGTCGGTACGAAATGAAAAAGGTGGAGGCGGTGTGTCTCCCGGTTGTACTTCCATGATGTCCGTATTGACTGACTTCGCATCTATTCTTGCACAGGTTCCTGTTTTAAGACGTCCTATATCCAGCCCAAGTGTTCTTAAATATTCAGCCAACTCCACAGAAGCAAACTCACCTTGGCGACCCGCTGTTTGCTTTTTATCCCCTATATGAATGAGTCCATTCAAAAATGTTCCCGCTGTGATGATGACCTTGGAGGCATGATAGGTATTACCAAGCTGTGTCGTCACACCCGTAATCTCACCCTCTTCTAACACAAGCCCATCAGCTATCTCTTGCTTGACATCCAAATTTTGAGTATTAAGCACTACATTACGCATATACAAACGGTACGCATCCATATCTATCTGTGCTCTACTTCCGCGTACTGCAGGGCCTTTAGAAGCATTAAGTGTTCTAAACTGAATACCAGTAGTATCGGTACATAGACCCATCTCTCCACCCAGCGCATCCACCTCACGTACCAAGTGCCCTTTTGCAAGTCCTCCTATAGCAGGGTTACAGGAACTAGCTCCTATTTGTTCTGCAAGGATAGTAATAAGGAGTGTTTTTACACCCATACGTGCTGAAGCCAAAGAAGCCTCTATCCCTGCATGACCACCACCGATGACGATTACATCATAATTCATTTGTTAAACCTTTACATCTCAATACGCGTAGGGTGGGATTTCCCAACGGAAATGCCTTTGGGGTATATCCACCAACCATAAAATGATGTGGTGGAAAATCCCACCCTACGCGACGCAAAAATAAATTTTTGCTATAATTAGCGAATTATATCTAAAAAAAGAGTCTATATGTTTACTGGGTTAATCCGTGAAATTGCCACTGTCAAAAGCTACAAAAACAATATCCTTACCATTGCGTCAAAACATAAAACAAAATTAGGTGATTCTATTGCTATCAACGGCGTCTGTCTTACGGTGATAAAAGTACACCCAGATGGCTTTGACTTGGAACTGGCAGATGAAACACGTAGTATCATCGATGAGAGTAAACTCTCAGACAAAGTACACCTAGAGCCTGCCATGCAGATGAATGACAGATTTGAAGGACACATCGTCCAAGGGCATGTAGATTGTGTCGGTACTGTGACTTCCATCACTCTAAGAGAAAATGCCACAGATTTCATCATCACGGTAGATAAAAAATATATCACGCACATCATTCCAAAAGGCTCCATTACCATAGATGGTATTTCACTAACGGTCAATGACGTAGGAGAGGACAATTTTAGACTCACCATCATCCCCCACACCCTTCAAAATACCTTGATGAAAAACTATAAAGTGGGTACAAAACTTAACATAGAGACAGATGTCTTTGCAAGATATATAGACCATATTCTTGCACATCGTGACAATAGTAAAAAAAGTATGTCCTGGGATGATGTTGATAAAATACAGATGAGTTATTAGTGAATATTTACGACTACACTTCACCCAAAAGTGGTGAAAATTTCACGACTTTGCTTGAGCATAAAAATATCAAGATCAATCGTATTGTCAGTTCCTCTCATATTGAACCTGTTGAATATGTGCAAGAGGAAGATGAGTGGTTGGTTTTACTTGAGGGTGAAGCTACACTACTTCTAGAAAATGAAGAAAAAATACTCACCAAAGGTGAAACACTTTTTATACCTGCCAAGACACCGCATAGCGTTTTAAAAACAGAAGAAGGTACACTCTGGTTAACGGTGTATATCTTCTAAATACTCTGCATCTCTTAGACTTCTCGCTGTAGGATTTCGCTCTTTCTTTAGCTCCATATCTATATATTCTAACTCCTCTAGCATCACTAAAGATGCCACAGTAGAATAACGCATCATTTCAGCACGATGCACAAAAATATAAAATCCATTTTCATACAACCCCAGTCTCACCGCCGCAGCTGTTGAGTAGGTAGTCAAAATAGCATCCTCTTTACAAATAGCTCTCACATCTTTAAACCACTCTTTTGTCCAAAGTAGAGGATTATGTGCAGGAGAAAAAGCGTCTTGATAAACGATGTCTATTTTTTCTTTAATTTTAGGGATACTTTGCCTTGCATCGCCAATGATCACTTCTATCTTAAACTGTTCATCTTCATAATACAAATGTTTAGACACTGCAGCAATCATAGTTTTAATAGACTCAAATTCAGGAGGGAAATCAAAACTATCCAAAGAATGTATAAGTCCTTCATCAAACTCTGGAGAGAGTATATGTACCTTAGTTGTTAACTGATTTTTTTTAATGTAGTAGAGGGTTGCAAAAGTATTATAGCCCAAACCAAAACAAATATCTAAAATAGTCAAACTCTCATGATTTGATTTGAGAGAGAAAGAGGGTTTTACATGCTTTTCTAAACTTTCATGTAAAGCACCATCTTTTGTGGAGTGGTAAGGTTCATAAAACTCTTTAGAGTAGAGTGTATTGGTACCATCCTTGCAGAGTATTACCTCTTTTTGAGGTCTTAACTTTTCATCATACATAGAGATGTACTAAAACGCCAACTCGTCTATCTCGCGAAATCTAAAGGCAGCTATGAGTTCATCTATCTGCTTCTCTTCACGTCTTACAAGACAGAACATACCTTCGTTGATAAAATCAAGTGCATCTTCATTATGATTGTCCAAAATAACATGGTCTATGAAGTCTGCACCTGTATCTTGCCAATCATCATGAAACGTTGGTTCAATACTCTCAGAATCCAAATCTACCAGTGCCCATTTTTTTACTTCAGCCAAAGGCACCACAGTAGATGCCAAACCATTTTCTTCTGCTACAGGAATGATGATAAACATTATTTATTTGCCTCT
The DNA here is from genome assembly GCA_964594745.1 of uncultured Sulfurovum sp. Taxonomy (GTDB): domain Bacteria; phylum Campylobacterota; class Campylobacteria; order Campylobacterales; family Sulfurovaceae; genus Sulfurovum. Next base: position 5,034 of record CAZQOC010000041.1, on the reverse strand, counting down.
TTGAGTTGTTTTTTGGACATTTTTAACTTTTTATTACTCATTTTTCCAATACCTCTGTTAATCACTGTATCAGCGATAAGCTGTGCTTCACCTAATGAATGCATCTTATAGGTACCACACTGATAAAGATTGAGCTCGGGAATCTCTTTTTCACTCTTGACCTTCAAGACATCTTTCATAGATTTTTTCCAAGCTTTAGCAACCTCTTTTTCTTTTGGGTGACCCAGTAATGACATATAAAAACCTGTACGACATCCCATAGGAGAAATATCTATAATTTCCACATCTTTACTGTTTAAGTGATCTCTCATAAACCCTGCAAACAAATGCTCTAAGGTATGGATACCACGTTCAGGCAATATCTCTTGGTTGGGTACACAAAAACGTAAGTCAAATACCGTAATATCATCTCCACTTGGTGTACTCATCTTTTTAGCAACTCTCACTGCTGGCGCAATCATCTTTGTATGGTCTACTGTAAAACTGTCTAATAATGGCATGTATATCCTTTAAAATATAATTTTGATTATAGCTTTAAAATTAGAAATTAGAAATTAGAAATTAGAAAAAAGATTGAAATTGATAGAAAAGTTCAGATTTGGTGCATGTTTTATTCGCGTATAAAGATTTTGTGTTTATTTGCTGTAGGTTTGGTTGATATGGGAGTTGTGAAGTGAGAGAGTGTACGAATAGTACATGACCGAACGGAACAACTTCCATTCAGTCAAAGATGCAGTAAAGAAACGCGAAAGATTATACGCGAGCTTCTTCGCGGCGTTGTAGTCTCTCCCAATCCGTATCAATATCAGATTGAATTTTCTCAATAATATGTTTATTCTCAGGTTTAAACAAGTGCTTGTAACGTCCCTGAGCACCAAGATAATCTTCTACTTTCAAGATATTTTTTGGTCTGTAAAGAATGTTAAGCTCATGCCCATCGACGATTTCATACATTGGGAACATGAGTGAATCTACTGCTAAATCAGTAATACCAATGGTATCTTTTGGCTCAAATTTCCACTCTGTACAACATGGAGAAACCGTGTTAATGAAACATGGTCCTTCAGTCTCCAAAGCTTTTTGGAACCCTTTTGCCATCATTTTCCATTTATTTGGGGCAAGTTGAGCCACATAAGGAGCACCATGTGCTGCCATGATAGAAACGATGTCTTTTTTCTTCTCTTTTTTACCATAAGAGTGTGTACCTGCTTGTGCAGTGGATGTAGTCGCCCCAATAGGTGTTGCAGATGATCTTTGTCCACCTGTATTGGCATAGTTTTCATTATCTAGACAAATGTAAGTAAAGTCATGACCTCTTTCCATTGCACCAGAAAGCCATTGGAAACCGATATCAAAGGTTGAACCATCACCACCAAATGCTACAAATTTTACAGGAGCTTCCCCATCTTTAAGTGTACCTTTTTTCTTACGTGCTTTATGCATCGCTTCTGCACCAGAGATAGCAGAAGGCGCATTTTCAAATCCGATATGAATCCAAGAGGTATCCCATGATGTAAATGGATAGACAGCTGTTGATACTTCAAGACATCCTGTATTTGTAGCAACGACAAGATTGTCATCTGTACAGTTCATAAGCTCTCTAACAATCATAGAGTGCGCACAACCAGGACAGAGAGTGTGTGCACCCTCAAATCTATCATTGTTAGTCGAAAATTCTTTTAAGTTTTTAATTGATGTAATAGCCATCTTTAGTTCCTTTCAGTCTTAAAGAAACCAAGTTTTGGTCCTCTAAGATTTGTAAATTGTTGGATGTCCGTAGTAATATACCCTGCATCCGCATTTGCTTTTTGCTCTTTATAGATGGTTTTAAGATTTTCAATAGAGATATCTCTACCACCTAATCCATAAATATAATTCGTTACCAATGGTCTTGACTGTGATGTCATCATTGCAGCAGACACTTCGTTATAAAATGCACCCATTGCTCCACCTGGAGATGAACGATCTGTTACAGCGATAGATTTACACCCTTTAAGTGCTTCTCTTACCAGTTCGTAAGGGAAAGGTCTAAAACAACGAATTGCAACAACACCAGCTTTTACACCTTCTTTTCTCATCTCTTTTGCTGCAACTCTTGCAGATTCAACAGTCGTACCAAGACCAACGATACAAACCTCTGCATCTTCCATATCGTAGCTTTCAACACGTTTGTATTCTCTGCCTGATACTTTTTTGAACTCTGCTAAAACATCATCAATCACAGAAGTCGAATCCATCAATGCTTTATGCTGTTTTGCTTTATGTTCAAAGTGCCAGTCTTCTTCTGTCTGTGCACCATAAGTCACTGGACGAGAAAAATCAAGCATATCATCTATAGGGTCAATCTCACCTACAAACTTTTTAGCTGCCTCGTTTGAAAGAGGATAAACATTCTGTGCTGTATGCGAAGTGATAAATCCATCTTGATGAACCATCACTGGAAGTCTTACATCATGATGTTCTCCCACTCTAAATGCACAAAGTGCCAAATCGTATGCTTCTTGGGCATTAAATGCACCAAACTGAATCCATCCGCTGTCACGACCAAGATACATATCGGCATGGTCACCACGTACATTCAGTGGAGATGCAAGTGCACGGTTCACCACGTTAAGCACGATAGGAAGTCTCATACCAGATGCTTGATAGAGTGTTTCCACCATTAACGCAAAACCTTGTGAAGAAGTAGCAGTTGCCACACGTCCACCTGAAGCTGATGCACCAATACATGCAGACATCGCCGCATGCTCTGACTCAACCATAACAAATTCACCGTCTACATAACCATTTGCTACATAGGCACCATAGTTTTCAACAATTGGTGTAGATGGGGTAATAGGATATGCTGCCATAACATCTACTTCTGCTTGTCTCATTGCCTGAGATGCTGCATAGTTACCATCCCAAACTTCTCTTTCGTTTACTTCAAATTCTACTGCCATTGCGACCCCTTAATTCTTTTCTTTTTTCTTTTTCTCAGGCCATGATGCGAGTGCATTCCCAAGATCTTCATATTCACTAAACATGAGGAGTGATTTTGGATTTGTAGGACATACTTCCACACAAACTTCACACCCTTTACAGTGGTCATAGTCAATTCCAAGCATCTGCTTATCTCTAGATAAGATAGATGAGTCTGGACACCATACCCAACAGTTTTGACAGTCAATACAGACATCAATGTTAAATACTGGCTTAATCACCCTCCATGATGCAACGGTCGCTGTGTATGAGTTGTAGTGAGAGTAATCTCTCTCTTCAGCTTTTTGGTGTGCAATTTGTGATGCATCACCCTCAAATGAAGGAAGGACAGAACCTTGTGTTACCTCATCCCAACCAAGTAAATCTTGACCTGCTTCAAGTTCGTGAAGCCCTCTGTTCTCATTTGCTTTTAATTTTAAGTCTTGTTGTTCTACTGCCATAACTACCCTTCTCTAATTAACTTCGTTATATGCTCTGGTAATTGCTTCCATGTTAGCATCAATAATTTTTTGTGGGAACTTTGCAAGAACCCTTTTCATATTTTCCAAGAAATAATCTAATTCAAACATACCTGAAACCTTGACAAATGCACCAAGCATAGGTGAGTTTGGCATAGATCTTTTAATTGTATCAAGTGAAATTTGTACACAGTCAACTACAAACACTCTATCTTCTTTTCCTTTAAGTGCTGGTATCGCATCAATCAATTCATCTTTAGAAAGGTGTGAAGTGATAATATATTTTGTTGTCTCTTTATCATTCATAGTAATATCATCAGTCATCGCCAATGCTGGGTCAATGACAAGTACATAATCAGGCATCATAAATTTAGCATGATCAAATATTTGTTCATCATCGATTCTATTGTAGGCTCTTAGTGCAGCCCCTCTTTTTGCTGAACCATACAGTGCAAATGCTTGTACTTCTTTCCCTGTTGTTGCAACAACGTCGCCCAGTCCTTTAGCACCAGATACGGCACCTTGGCCGGCACGGCTGTGCCATCTAATCTCTGTCATAATATCTCCTATTAAAATTATAAAACCCACTGAAAGACATAGACATTGTCACATCTATCCATTTCAGTGGGCTCTATAGTAATATTTTTCCTATTGTAATGCCCACACTCTTAAAGGGTGTTGAAATTACACTATTTTTAACTCTATGCTATTTGTTTGCTATAAATTGCACCGCTTCAAGTGCATTTTGATAGATATTATCAGTACATTTTCTTAAACTCTCAACAGTCCCATATCCACATGTAACGCCCACAGAACCTACCTTTGCGGACTTAGCTGCCAACATATCCATGCACGTATCGCCTACCATCCAAATGCTATCTGTATCACTTGGTAACTTTGTGAGTGCTTTTTGTATAGGTTCAGGGTCAGGTTTAGGATTTTGGACATCTTCTCTGCCTATCAGTACATCAAAATAGCCCATGAGTCCCATATGTTCAAGTAGTTGTATAGAATATTTTGCTGTCTTTGTAGTCACAACCCCTAAAGTGGCGCTTTTATGTGCCAATTCTACCGCTTTTGTTGCATCTTTAAGTAACACTGTCTTGGCACAAGATATCTCACGATAGTGCATCTTATAGGCATTCACATAGTCCCATACTTTTGCTTCATCTACTCCTAGTGTTGTAAACATGGCATCCAAAGGGTGACCTACCTCAGCTTTGATGGCTTCATCACTGGGAACTTCATCGTTAAATGTTTTAAACGCGACAGCGAAACTCTCCAATATAGCCTCTGTTGAGTCAATTAGTGTGCCGTCTAAATCAAATAGTATTATCATTGTTTTTCTTTCTTTATTTTAGGATCAGGATTAAACAACAGTATCGTAACAATGGGTACAAGAAACCCTACGCCTATCACAATCCAAAGTAAAATACCCAAGTCATCATAATTTGCAGGTGTTACTACAACACCTTGCTCTTTTATCTCTCTAGTAAGAAGAAAAACTTTATTGAGATACTTACTCAATAAGCCTGAGGCACTCAATGCGATATTCATAAGAGATGCCATAAGTGCAAACCAAGTACCTTTTTTA
>CAZQOC010000040.1:0-9663 GCA_964594745.1 uncultured Sulfurovum sp. | reverse complement strand
TGATAGTATTTTATCAGACTGACACGGAATTTCTAACACTCCCAAAATATTTTCTTAGAGCATTGCTAATTGATAAAGAAATTTACGTTCTTTGAAAGAAGGAATATCAAGTTCCTGTCTATATTTGGCGATTGAACGACGTACCATTTGTACACTAAAGCGTTCTTCGACCTTTTCATGCAAGATCTTGTCACTATAAGGTTTATTTTTATCTTCACTCTCAACCAGTCTTTGTATAAAGTGTTTTATCTCAGAAGTAGAAACATCTCCAATCGCATTTGAAAAAAAGTCTTTAAACGCAAAAATACCTTGTTCAGTTTCCATATATTTACCACTAATAGCCCTAGAGATAGTTGATTCATTAAAACCGAGTATTTCAGCAACATTTTGAAGCTTTAAAGGTTTGAGCTCTCCACCCATAAAAAATTGATATTGTTTTTCTATGAGAACGATTGTAATATTGTAAAGTGTACTTTTACGAAGATCTAGAAGTTTCACAAGTTCTCGCGCCTCTTTAAATTTCTGTTTTGCAAAGTTTTCATATTTATCTATTTGTGTGACTTTCAGATCTGGATAAAAAGCATTATTCATTTTAATGATTAATTCATCTTTTTCAAACAGAACAAAAAGATCAGGCAAAATGGGAGGTTCACTCGGCATATATTTGATAGCTGGAGGATTTTTTAAATGCTTCAATACCTCTTTTGCATCATGTATACGGGGATGTTTAAGAAATTTTTCAAGTGTATCAAATTGTATAATCATCGCACTTAGCAAGATACTTAATTCATCATCAAGTTCAAATTCATTGAGTTGGAATAAAAAAGATTCTTTATAATCTTTTGCACCTACACCGTAAGGTTGTAGATAAGTAAAGCGTTGTCTAATAGCTTCTACTTTTGAAACATCTACATCACAACTCTTAGCTACTTCTTCAAGTTCACCATCAAAATAACCTTCATCATTGATATATAAAATAATCTGTTTAGCGACTTTTTGTGAAATAGGGGTAGGAAAGAGCGGGGCAACGATCTGTTCATCTAACTTTTCATATAGTGATTGTGTTGCAATACTCATCCACTCTATTTCATCACTGGAAGCATTAGAAACACGATTTTGATACTCTATATAAGCCTGATGTGAACTCTCAGACGATCCCTCAGGAACTTCAAATCCAGAACTGACTTCCAAACAAGGATTTTCATTGGCAATATTTTGAATATGTTTATCTAGGTCAGAAAGAGAACAATGAAGCAGAGGTAGCCATGTCTGCATAGAAAGACGCGGCAATTGCTTCTGCTTAAAATTAAATGACTGTTTCATATGTTACTTCTCATATCTTTCTTTTAGACTTAATAAAATATTATAATTATTATAACAAGGATAATATTTGTTGTATTTTTTTTTAGTCTATTTTTTAAGCAATTTAAAAAAATGACTTTAATGATGCGTAGTCTTACATCTCATTAAAATCATTTATCTTCTCACAAAAGAGAAGATAAAATAGTCTAGTATTTTAAACGTACCTGTCCATTAGGACTTACAATTTTCATTTGACATGAAAGACGTGCTTTTGGGCTAGTTTCACCCACAGTTTTCATCACAATTTTCTCTTTGTCTGTCATATCGCTTAGAAACTCCATACCTGACTCAACGAGAACGATACATGTACCACATTCACCGTCACGGCAGCCAAAAGGAAGTGCTGATCCTGATGCTTCTACGATGTCTTGAATCGTTTTACCTGGTTTTACATTGATTGCCAAAAAATCATTTACTATTTCTACTCTTGTTGTCATCTATTTCTCCTTCTTATTCAAATGGTTTAACGAGCATTGAACCTTTAACTATACATTGACATGCAAGTCTGATAGGTGTTTGCTGAGCATATTGTTGAGCTGTCTCTGCTTCTTTTTTAGTAATCGCACCCATTTCAACCAAAGTGCCTAACTCTTTGTCTTCCATGTAAGTAGTATACTTGTCCTTGTCCCATGCATCAGGATCAACTTTACTGTCGAAGTCTTTAGCATCTGGGTTACTGTCTAGTTCTTCCACTTTTACAGCACAGCTACCACACATTCCATCTTCACATTCTGTAGGAATCGTTACACCGTTATTTTTAGCGACACGTAAGAGAATATCTCCCTGTTTCGCAATAACACGCTTGTCCATTTTATCACCAAATCCGCAAAAGATGATATTTACCATTTTTTCTCCTTCATTATTTTCCAGTATTTATACCAATGGTAGGTACAAAAACCTTCGTCAATACCCAAAAATCAGTCATTACTTCCTTTTTTTTGAGATTGCATTATCGCCTTTTGGGCTGCTTTTTTCGCACGGTGTTCTTTGAGCCATTGCAGCTCATCTGCTACTTCATCATACCCATCAACATCATCTATGGCTTCGAGTTCTGCTTCTCTGCATCCATAGGTATCACCTTCATCTATGAAATGTATCTCATAGATACGAATGACTTGAAGCCAATCACCAATACGAACAACATACCCTTCTGCACCAGGAGGTACTAAAATGGCATTAGGTTCATGAAAAGGATTAGAGCCGTCATTGCGTATAGGTTTAGTGATACGTACGCGCTGGCCTAAATGAAAAACAGGAAGTATCTCATCTTTAGTTGAAGCTGATATCTGGTCGACTTGTGCATGCGTGAACTCCATTACTTACCTCCTCTTCTTCGCTACATTCTGTTGAAGTAGAACAGGTACTACAAGCACTTGGTTTATCAAAGGTATCCCATATTTCTGCGGCAGATGGTGCATATCCACTTTCAAAGTTTTTATAGACAGAGATCAATGCAAACTTATAATAATCCAATAGTTTTTCATCGCTACCAAAATCATGTCCCTTTGCTTTATCAATCATTTCACCATACTGTTTCATAATATGAAAACGTTTCACATAAACTAAGCGCTCATCATAGTCAATATCAAAAAAATCAAAATAATCTTCTGTGTCTGTTAATCTTTTAAATTCTTCTATGTTACTCATTTTATAACCTTTCATCTGTTTTTTAATATGCATTTTTGAGTCTATAGGTCTAAAGTGTAAGTTATACTTATTATTACAAATTACGACATTTTTGTTCTAGATACCCATTTCATTTTTTATTTGTTCTGCCCAACTATTCACTCTCCCAGATGTCATATCTTCCTGATTGACATTATCAATCGCTAGACCACAGAACTTACCATCTATCTCAGCTAAAGAGAACTCATAACTGTATCCATCTGTAGGCCAAAATCCATAATTTGTATCTGCACCTAATGTATTGAATATATTTTTCATCTTCCCAAGTGCACTAACAAAATGTTCTCCATGGGTATCTTGGTCTCCTGCACCAAAAAATGCCACTTTTTTACCACTGAGATCAGGTTCCTCATTTTCCATTTCATAGAGTGGATCTACCCAGTCACGCTGGGGGTCACCTTGTCCCCAAGTAGATGAACCAATAAGTAGAACATCAAACTCATTAAATTGGTCTAAATCATCGTAATCCTCTTCCATATTGATGAGTTCTGATCCTTCAAAAATCTCTTCAAGCAGTTCTGCTGCTGATTGTGTACTACCGCTACTGCTTCCTACAAAAATACCTACATTTGCCATTTATTGATCCTTACATGGTTTATATTGTGTATAAATATTAAATGCTTTATCCAGATGTTTCTGACCATCTTCATACAGTTTTTCAAGTGTTCTGTATCCAAACCTGTGTGCATCTTTAAAATATTTGTCTACCAGGACAATCTTGTCGGCAATGACGATACAACGTCCAAATCCTTCATGACTCATCTCCATGACTACGTTACACATCACACCTGTTTGTCTCTCGAACTGTAGAGCAATGGCTTTGAAGATCATTTTGATCTCACCTATAAGCATTTCATCAATATCTGCAATGATCGGGATTTGTTTTAGATCTTCTTTTGTTTTGACATATTTTAAAGCGAGCAACTCTTCATCACTCATTTTTGACCAGTTTCCAAACTGATCAGTTGCTCTTAGTTGACGAATCAATTCTTCTGTGAATTTGTTCTGTTCCAATATCATTTCACTCATACATATCCTTTTATATATTTATTTTTTAATACTCTTTCCATCTTTCCAAACGAGGATCTTCAACCGTCTCTATATTCATAATACGTTTGATCCATGGTGGAGGATTATCATTGATCATTGTGACCAGTTCTTGGAGTACATCTTCTATCTTGCGTGGTTCTTGTACTTTCATCGGGTTCATCCCTGCACGGATGACCTTCGCTGCTGCTGTACCACCGATAGATTCACAGTACATAATATTAACTCCTTCAAGTGCTTTGACCTTAAATTCAGTCTTTTCATCACCTTGAATGTTAGAAGTATCTGTTTTAATGACACCATTGATTTCAAAACCATCAGTTGAGACGTTATACACTACGAACTCTTTTGCCCCTCCGAAGTGTGCATTGATGGTCTCCATGTCTTTTGTTGCAAAAGCAACTTTCATACTATTGTCAAGGTTTGATGTTCCTTCTATCTTAATCTTAGTCGTTTCACCCATGATGTTTGATCTCCCGTAATTTATTTGCTATTTCAAAAAGAAAATAGGTACTTCCTTCATAAAGTTGATCATTTTTAAGTTGATTCCCAAGTTCTTCATAGTTTGGAAATCCTCTAAGAATGAGCCCCGCATGGCTTTGTTCATCCATGTGCAATAATCGTTCCGCATGGAAATTGCTGATGACAAGATCGGTATCAGTGAAGTGACTTTTCGCATCTTCGAGATCACCCACAAAGACCGTACCTGCTTTTATCTTTTCAAGAATAGGGCTGTAGACTGTTGAGACCACGGCATCTATCGTACCTCCAACACTTTGCAGCAACTCACAAATACCTATACACATATCAGGCTCACCGGTAACGACAAAATGTGACGAACCTATGAGAAAGTGACTATCAAGCATAGCATCTTGCAAGCGGCCTCTCCAGCGTTTAATGGATGGTGAAGGGTCAATGTGTCGTATTTTCATCAACTCCGCGACAAAATTGTCATTGTTTTCCTGTCCCATAAGATGATCAAAATGGATGTGTTTGATGTGAGTGTTTTGTTGTTGTAGCGCATTGGCAGCTATTTTCATAGAGGTGCCTATGGTGATTACTGTTGCAGTATCTCCAAGGTTCTTAATATCTTCTATGCTGATAGCACCGGTTCCCAACTTACCCTGACCTTCACTAAGGTATCCATCAAGAGAAGTAGAAAGGTCAGGTAAAGCATAGGTCTCAAAACCAAAACTTTCACAGACTTCTTTAATTTTTTCTATCTCTATAGGCTGCGTACTGACATGTGGCAAAAGAAGCAGTTTATTCGGTTTTACCTGATCAGTCTCAATTGTATGTTGCTCTATGAGTGCTTTAGAAGTGAGTGCCCATCCACTCTCCATACCGCCTTCAAAATCAGGTGTATTGACATAACAGTAGGGGATCTCTATATGCATACCCACACTTCTGACATCATCTCCTTTTGTCTCAGTAAGCCCTGTGGTATGAAGACCTATGAGCTCAGGTTTCATCGCTTTGTTTTTTTTGGTGATATTTTCAATCGCCATTAAAATAGAATAGTCTCCCCCATCTAAAATGGCTGTAATGTCGCTCACAGAAGTGTTATACATCGCTATAGGCTCATTAAAATGTCGTGTATAGAAGACTTTTGTATAGGATGCACATCCTTGTGAGGCATGCATCAGCGGAAGACAGTTTTGTATGCCCATAAATGCGAGTGCAGCTCCCATGGGTTGCGAATGCTTAATAGGGTTGACTTGCAGTGGCTTATGTTCTTTTCTGTTCAGTTGGATATCTTGTTTTGTATTCATTATGCCACATCCCAAGGTGCTTTTTGAGCCACATTTGCAAAGACAGGGTTTTCAAAGGCATAGTGAAGATCCTGGGCTAAATTCAGTAATCCGTCATAGCCGCCATAACTCACTTTCTTTTCTTGATTGACATCGATAAAAGAGATTTTTTTCTTTATGGCAGTATAGAGACTTCTCCCCCCTGCAAGCAGGATATCAGCACCTTTTTCATCGATGACCTTTGCCTGCTGGGATGCCGGTGTCTTCATCAATACCCCTTCAGGACCTAAATATTCTCTTGCTTTTTCTATGTCATCGGCAGTAGATTTACGAATAGATGTTGCCACCACTTCTACACCAAGATCCTGTAATCCCGAAGCAATAGACCAGGCTTTGTTACCACCGGTATTGAGTACGGCTTTTTTCCCTGAAAACAGTTTTCGGTAAGGAAGAAGCTTCTCTTCAAGTTTTGCCTCTTCCTCTGCTATGATCTGTTCAGCTTTTTTTATGAGCTTTTCATCACCCAGTGCTTTGACTATTTCCATAATGGCAAATGAGGTATCTCTTTTCCCGTAAAATGAGACAGAGATCCAAGGTATCCCGTAATTCTCCTGCATTTTTCGACAGAGTGTCACTAACGATTTGGCACAGACTATGACATTGAGTTTTGCTCGGTGTGCAGTACGTACACGAGAGACACGCCCATCACCACTGAGAGAACTAAGCACCCTAATGCCGATCTTTTCCAAAATAGGCATGTATTGCCACATATCTCCGGTTACATTATAATCACCTATAAGATTGATATCATAAGGTGTAATATATTCAGGTTCTTTCGTTCCAATGAGATGTTCAAGTACTGCTTCACCAGCAAGCCTTGAACCTAAATTTTTACCCCCTACAAAACCGGGTGCATGTACAGGTATTACAGGTACATCAAACTTTTCACTTCCCTTTTTACAGGTCATATCTATGTCATCGCCCATTAATGCAGTAACACAGGTTGAATAGACAAATATCGCTTCAGGCTTGTACTGTTCCATAACAAAGGCTATAGAGTCTTCCAGGCGTTTATCTCCTCCAAAAATGACATCATTGGTATTGATACCTGTGGTAAACCCCATAAAGGTATGGTTACGCCCTTCATAAGAACTCAGTGTTTCACGTGTTTCCCATGATGCACCTAGACAGGTTTGCGGTCCATGTACCAAATGTACGGCATCAGCATATGGAAAAAGTGAGATCTGTGCACCGTCAAAAGCACATCCTCCCGCAGCTAGGCCAGGTTTTGGCTTGTCACAACCTTCTCCGGGTTTTTTATCTTTACTGTGAGAGCAGGCACTCTCGTTCATTAGTTCTTTTATTTTGGCACGATTGACCATAATTTTCTCCTTGGGAGTTATATAATTATGCTCATGCAATTTCTGTACCAGAAGAGAGATTTCGCGTATAAATCAAGTGTTTAATTTTTAATCATTCATTTACCTATAACTGTGCTATACTGAAGAAAATACTTTATATTCATCTAATCAGGTTTTTTGTACTTGAACTTTTTTATTTTAATAGAGAGAAATAAAAAGGATATCAATGTCCAAACACCATTTTGACTACCTTGATCGTGATGCTTACCTAGCTTCTATCGCTACCATTGAGCTTAAAATTTTCGAAGATGTCTTTAGACTGGTGGGATAGACATTTCAGTTGGAAACGACATAAATGTCTGGTCTTGTGTGATGAAGATAATAGACATTTATGTTATGTCTTTTTCAATATCGATCGTTATAGAATGTATATGACAATTCATAATATTTTTACCCCGTTGGTAACGCGACGACATGGATATGCCCATGAACTGTTGAATGAGATCTTTGAAATTGCGCTTGAAAAGCGTGTAAGAAGATTTAAATTAACGTCGATATCTACCTCATTGGATTTTTATCTCTCATTAGGATTCGTCTACTGGGGCGTGAACAGTGTAGGAGACTACTACTGTGATCTGCCCGTACCTCAAAATGGCCTTGGTGCGTTACTGTCGATGACTTCAGTTACAGATATCCATACTTTAATTGACGGAAACATCAGTAAGATCAATGGCAATGAATTGAACCTTAGTGATACACAAATGCAAATCTATGAAAAAGATAAAATTAAAATGGGTAAGCATTATTTACATAGTGCATTTTTAGCAAAGCAGCAAGGCGGATGAGAACAGTAATTGCATCAGTTTTGTAAGTTAAAACTGAAGGCGGAAAATGGATAATACTCTCAAACTAAACATACCCGTCATGGACAAAGTACATGATGAGTTTTTAAATTTACTTTTACAGTTGCAAAGCTGTGAAGTTCAAGAGTTCTTACCTCTGTTTGAAGAATTAATAGAACATACCAAAGATCACTTTGCTTTTGAAGAGGATTTAATGAAAGAGTTTGATTTTTACGGTAAAGAAGAACATATGCAAGAACATAGTACGCTGTTGGATGAAATGGAATATTTCTATAAAAAAGCAAAAAAAATGCTACCATTTGGTAAATCATATATTAATGATTATGCCCATGATAAATTTAAAAGACATGTCATGAATATTGATTCTCAGTTTGCAATGTATTTAAAAGAAGAAAATACAGAGCTCTCAACACATAAAAAGGAGATTTAGATGAAAGTTGCTGTATCGGTCAAAGATAGTAATTTTAGTTTTTCCAAAAATTCGGGTCATACACCGTATGCTGTAGCTTAATAAATAATAATAAAGAGAGATCATGTAATGTTAGATACCATAAATGCATCAACGCTACAAAGTATAGAGATGCCTAAGATCATCTACGGTACAGCATGGAAAAAAGAAAAAACCACAGAGTTGGTCGTCCAAGCAGTCAAGGAAGGGTTTAGTGCGATTGATACCGCTTGCCAGCCGAAACATTACGCAGAAGCACTAGTCGGTGAGGCGTTAAGGGAGCTAGATTGTATGGGTATTAAACGTGATACACTTTTTATACAAACCAAGTTCACACCACTTTCGGGGCAAGCCCCCAACGCTATTCCCTATGATGAGCATGCATCACTGAAGGAACAGGTTTTTCAATCATTTCAAACATCTAAAAAGAATTTACAGACAAGGTATATTGATGCATGGCTTCTGCATTCTCCACTGTTTCCTTTTAAAGAACTCATGACTGCCTGGCATGCTATGGAAGAGAGATATCTACGGCAGGAAGTACTTCAGTTAGGTATCAGTAACTGCTATGATCTCAACTTGTTAAAACGACTGTATGAAGAAGCCGATGTCAAACCATCTATTGTGCAAAACCGTTTTTATCGTGAAAGTGATTATGATAGCGAGTTAAGGGCTTGGTGCAAGACGCATCAGATCAGATATCAAAGTTTTTGGAGCTTGACAGCAAACCCTAATCTGCTGGGAAGTCGTACGATCATAAAACTCGCACAGAAATATGACAAAAATGAAGCACAAATACTTTTTGCCTATTTGGTATCTCAGGGTATTGCACCTTTAAGCGGTACAACGTCTCAAGTACATATGCGTGAAGATCTTGAAGCAGTGGAACTTAAACTTGAAAAGGGTGAGATAGCGAGTATCACTTCTCTTGTAGAGTCGTCAATCAGTTATTCTCAAAAGCCTTTTTGAGGAGTTGTGTATCATTAATGATCTGTACACTCCCAAACGGATCATCGTCACTTTTTGGTATGGTTGAAAAACCCTCTATGGAACTGCACTCAGGACATTTTCCCTCATTGAGCAGTGCTAATTGGTCTATTGTTATCTTTGTATTACAGTGTTGGCAGTAAAAATAAGTATCCATT
>CAZQOC010000039.1:0-9781 GCA_964594745.1 uncultured Sulfurovum sp. | reverse complement strand
AATCAAGCCCTGCAGGCAGTTGATCTGTCATTTGAGCATTATGTGCATTAGCAGGTCCAGCATTGGACATCTCAATTTTGTAGGTAATCTCTTGCCCTACACCAGGGTTTGTTAAAGAACCTGGTGCCGTACTTTTAATCGTTGCCAAATCAATAAGCGGAATAATAACTTCAGTTCCATCAAAAGGAATATCCCCATCTCCATCATGCACAAACCAACGACCTCTTGTAGTTGCTTCATAGTGTACAGTCCAAGATGAGACATTGGTCCAGTTGTATTGGATATATCCTTCCTGTTGAGCACCAGATTGATTTTGTGTTCCCTCCCCCTGAATATTTCCATTAATTTCTGTGATACGAATATTACTTTGTGCCAACGGACTATTATTTGCATTGACCCCTTCAATATAATTTCCATTTATTGTGTATGAAGTTAATCCTAAACATAAAGCCGAAACAGTTTCAATCGTCGTACCATTTCGTCCATCAATGTCTGTAATCAAAAATCTAGGATCACCAAATATCGGTGTGGTGGTTCCTTGATAAAAAGCTTCCCAAAGTACATCTGCGCTAAATGTACTTGTATTGGCTCTCACAACAGGATTATCTCCCGATCGGAATAAACTAATACTATCACCTGCAGATAAACTTGTAACTGTTGCACGTAAACTAATAGGCACACCCCCAACTGTACCTGCATTGTTCCATGTTTTAGTTAGCCCAACTGTTGTACCAGTCGTAGTTCCCCCACCACTGACTGAAATAAGAAATGGTGCAGAAAATGCAACAGTAAATGATATAAATATAAATAATAAAAATGTTTTAAATATATGAGAAAGATTCTGATACGCATTCATTATGTGCCTTCTTTGTTTTAGATTTTCCTACCTTATAATAACAAAAAAGTCTTAATATTTATAAATGTAAAAATAGTTTCAAGATTCTATATATCGCTTGTTGTTTTCAAAGAATACCCCACTTTACTATGTGAGATAATAGGCAAATCAGGATGAGATTTTCGTAGCGTATAGACCAAAGTACGTAATGCAGAACTGGAAATATTATCTACTTCCCATATTGCCATCACCAATGTTTCATACGTGACAATAGTATTAATGTATTTGCATAGTATATGCACAAGTTTGTTTTGCTTCATATTGAGCTTTACCAACGTATCATTATAGTAAAGTTCTTGAGCACGTAAAGAATAGTGATATTCATCTGATATAACAATCATATCTACGGAGGATTTCTCTTCTTTACTTTGTTTTGCTTGCACGCTTATACAATGTCTTTTATATGCTAACTGAATAGAAAGTTCAACATCTTTTGCCGAAAAAGGTTTGGTGATGAAACCAAAAGGAGAAAGCTCTAACACTTCTTGAAATGTTTCATTGTCATTATGTGCTGTTATAAAAATAATAGGTACGTCTCGTATTCTCAAAATCTCTCTAGCCAACTGTATGCCATCCACGGCACCTTTGATATTGATATCCATGAGTATCATATCATATTCTTTGTTTTTAAATTGTGCTAAAGCATATTTCGCATTGTCATAACATTCTATACTGTCTACAGTATATTGCTCTAATATGTTTTTTAGGTATCGTTGTGTAATTACTTCATCTTCAACTATCATAATATGCTGTGGCAGTTCCATTAGATTTCTCCTTTCAAATCAAAATAAACACGAATCGTTGTTCCTTGTTCTATACTAATATCTAGCCTACCATTAGGCAAAGAGACAGATAAATCTTCTATAAGCGTCATACCCAAAGAATGAAATTCTCTTTGCGTATTAAATCCAATACCATCATCTTTAACTGTTAAAATACACTCTTTGCCATGATGTTGTAATGTCACATCTATTCTACCAACCCCCGCGCTATAGGCATGTTCTATGGCATTACTCACGGCTTCATTGACGATAAGTCCTAAGCTAATACTGTCTTTTATACCTAAAGTAATATATCCTATATCTGTAATAATCGTATGTTGTGTTATCTTTTGTAAGTTATCTAACACTTCACTCAAATACTGATGCATATCTACTTCTTCGTATGAAGCTCCTCTATAAAGATTTTCATGTACAAAACTCATAGATTTGATTCTATCTACATGGGCATGAAACATTTTTTTATATTTGGGTTCTTCTATCTTAAATGATTGTGTTTCAAGTAACCCCATCATGACTTGCATATTGTTTTTCGTACGATGATGTACTTCTTTAAAAAGGAGTTTGTTGTCTTCTATTGAGCGGTTTAATTTATCTTCATACATACTTCTCTCTTTCTCAACAATATATATAATATATGAAACGCCTAGATATGCAAAAATAATCTGTATCAAAAGTGCATGCTCATAAAGAAGTGTAATTTGTTTAAAAGCCGCTAATGCCCAGACTATAATGAAACCAACTGTGATGATTCCTGTCCAAATAATCCCTTTCTCTTTTCCTAAGAAAAAAAATGCCACAATCGGCAATGTTGAAAACCAAAAGAGCGAAAATTCTGCATTATAGTCAGGAACAAAAAGTGTAATGAGAAGAAAGATAGAAAAAATAGCCAAAATAATATGTGAAATACGTTCTATATCAATATATCTAGGAAATAACATATAAAACCCATATAGTGTCAACATTGTAACCAACTCAATGATTGCCATCTGTTTATAGCCATAATGTATACTCTCATATAAATCATATGACATTGCCATTCCGGGTAAATAGACTAACAATGAAACCATTATTGCTTTAAGATGATCTCTACTTTCAACAGGGAAATATTTGCCTTTTAAAATATCTTCTTTTATAGTCATTCTTCACCTTTCATAGGTATTTTAACATCTTACTTCTTCAAATACTCCATGGCAATACTTATAATGTCATCATCATCTTTAGAGTTTGATTTGAGTACGACTCTCTCTTTACCCTCTTCCCTAAATTCTATAAAGACATTCTCTCCATAAGAAGAGATTTTAGATATACCTTTTTCACGTGCTAAGACTTTCATTACGATTACATCTATAAACTGTCTGGTAATGGTATCTAGTTTTCCAAACCTGTCTGCTATCTCTGCTTCTATCTCATACACTTCACCGGTACTCTCACAAAGAGAAAGTCTACGATAAAGCTCAAGTCTGAGTCTATCTTCTTCTATGAGTTCTTCATTGAGATAAGCATCAATAGAAAGCTTCATGTCAATGTTATGTGCGACTTCTTTGTCCTGCCCTGAGAGCTCTTTTATAGCATCTTCAAGCATACGCAAGTAGAGTGAGTACCCTATCTGTTTAATGTGTCCCGACTGTGCTTCACCGATGATATTTCCGCCACCACGTATCTCTAAGTCATGAAAGGCAAGGACAGCACCTGATCCTAAGTCAGAGTGCGATTCAAGCGCAAGTAGGCGGCGTTTTGCATTCTCAGTCAAACGCTCTTTGTCTGTGACCATAAAATAACAGTATCCCTCTTTTCCTCCACGCCCTACACGCCCTCTTAGTTGATGCAAGTCTGCGATACCGAAGTTATCTGCCCCATCAACTATCATCGTGTTGGCATGAGGCATATGTATGCCTGACTCAACTATAGAGGTAGAAAGAAGCACATCATACTCTCCATCTTCAAACTTCATCATCTCATCTTCTGTCTCTTTGGCTGAGATTTTGGAATGCAGCACTGCGATGCGAAGTTTAGGGAGTATCTCTAAAAGTACTTTTTTCTTCTCTTCTATCCCCGCGATGGAATTAAATACATAAAATATCTGTCCACCTCTACGTATCTCACGAAGTATCGCCTCTTTAATGACCTTGTCATCATAACTCTTCACAAAGGTTCTTACTCCTAGACGTTCTGTTGGTGGTGTAAGGATTTCTGAAAAACTCTTCACCTCAGACATGGCTAAGTTTAGTGAACGAGGTATAGGTGTTGCAGACATTGAAAGCAGATGTACATCGATGGCTATCTCTTTGAGTGCCTCTTTTTGCTTTACCCCAAACTTATGCTCTTCGTCGATAATGACAAGTGCCAGGTTTTTAAACTTCGCTTTAAGTAGGGCATGTGTGCCTACCACGACATCTATCGTACCTTCGGCAAGTCCTTTGAGTATGCTGTTTTTCTCTTTGGCAGTGGTAAACCTGTCTAGTTTTGCCACAGAGATACCATGGTCATAAAAACGCTCTTTTAAACTTTTGTAGTGTTGAGAAGAGAGCAGTGTTGTAGGCGCTATCATCATCGCCTGATAACCATTTTTCACCGCCACGAACATTCCGTTCATCGCCACTTCTGTTTTACCAAAACCTACATCAGCTGAGAGCAGTCTGTCCATCATTTTACCTGAACTCATATCATCCAGCATATCATTAATAGCTCTCTCCTGATCATCCGTATGTACAAATCCAGCTTCAGACATAAAAATAGCATGCTCTTCTAGGTTTCGTTTGAGTTTAATCCCTTTTTTCAAATGACGCTGTGCCGAAAGGTTGATAATCTGTGAAGCGATGGCAAAAAGTTTCTCTTTAACTTTAGCTTTTAACTTTTTGAAACTTGCTTTTCCCATACGGTCAAGTACAGGTAACGCTCCACCCTCAGCCACATAACGGTCAATGACTTCAAGATTTGAGACGGGAATAAGCAAGGCATCTTCATTTTGATAATGCATCACCACAAACTCAGAAAGAGAACCTAATATCTCACGTTTTTCTATACCTTTAAAAATACCCACACCATAGTTCTCATGTACCACATAGTCACCAGGTTTTAGCTCATCAAGTATGATAGAAGCTTTTTTTACCTTCTTGCGTTTGAGTGGTTTATTAAGAGAAAGAATAAGTCTATCATCCCCCAATAGGTTCACAATCCCCTCTTGATAGACAAACTCTATATTTTCAAAGCTGTTCAGCTCTGAACCTCTGACAATACTCTCGTTTTTTGCAATGATAGTAATTTTTTTATCTTTATGAGACTCTAAAAGTTTGTTGGGTGTGACTGCTTCTAGATCTCTATATCTACTTCCTTCAGGAATGGCAGGGAGTAAAAAAGATTTGCGAGGTACTAAAGGTTCTGTGAGTTCATAGACTTCTTTGAGTTCATCATCCAAGTTCGCTGCCCACACTCCAGAAAACTGCTCTAACGCACTCTCTGCTAAGTCATCTAAATGCCACAGTCCCAAAGAGTCTATGTCTTTTACAAAAGTATCGTAACTACTACGTTCACATCTGTTTTTGAGTGCTTCATATTGTGCTTTATCTAGGGCTAAAAATGCAGGAGTAAAACTAAATTCCTCTAACTCCTCACTCACACGTTTTTGTGTACCCTCATCATAATGCTGTATTGTCTCTATCTCTTCATCAAACAGTGAGATACGGTACGGCTTCTCTGCATCTATAGGGTAGATGTCTATAATGTCCCCACGAAACGAAACTTCTCCACGCTGTGCAGCGATGTCTGTAAAATGATACCCCCATTGATACAGCGTGTCTTTCAGTGTTTGTAGGTTAATCGTCTCTCCAAACTCTATGGTTTGTGATGCAAAATATTCAGACTTAGGAAAAGGAATCAGCAGTGTTCTTAGTGGAGAGATAAGTGCTTTTTTCTTTTGACTTGCATGATACTTTGAAAGTTGCAAAAAAAGTAACTGTACATCTTCAGCATAAGCACGCAAGTCTTCTCCTGCACTCACGCGTAAGTCTGGTAAAACAAAGGTGTCAAATCCAAGAAGCGTTGCCACATCTCGTATTTGTACTGCTTCTTTGTCGTCATTACAGATGAGTAGTTTTTCTACTGTGAGTGTTTCTAAATATTCGTATATATTACTTTGGTACATATGTTTATTTGGTGGGTAAACCCACCCTACGCGCTATATATTTTTATAATAATGCGTAGGGTGGATTTATCCACCATAATTCCTTTGTTTTAAAAATTCTTCTACAACATAAAATGAGCCAAAAACTAAATAGTTCTCATCTTCTTTTATTTTATTTTGGAAATAACTGTAGTCTAGACTTACTATTTCTAACGCCTTTTCAATCTCTTGTAGCGTAGTTGCACGTTGCGAAGAGATAGATATAATCTCTACACGCTTGACTTTAGGCTTCAGTACACGTAGTACCTCTTCATAATCTTTATCATCCAAAGAGTTATAAATGAGTACTACTTTTTTATCAAGTGCCTTTTCTATGGCTTTGGCGGCAAGAGGATTATGTCCTACATCAATGCGAATATTGTCTGTCAATGCATAAAAACGTCCAAAAAGTTCTAGACTTTTTAGGTCATTGACATCATAATTGATATCTAATATATCTAGTGCCTGCAAAGCCACAGAGGCATTGTCTATGAGATATGCACCCCAACCTTTTTGTTTGGCAATTTTGATTAATCCGTAGGGGTCAACCTGTGTGTTGACCCTTGGGCAGACACGCAGGTCTGCCCCTACATTATTTACAATCTCTTTCGCCACCTCAACCACCTCATCATACACCTGAGGCGCCAACAAAACCTTCTTTTGAATACTGCGTATTTTTGTTGCTGCTATCTCTTCTATCGTTTCACCCAAAAAAGCCTGATGGTCTATACCAATAGGGGTGATGATACTCAGTTCCTTATCACACACATTGGTAGCATCAAACTCACCACCAAGACCAGCTTCAAGTACCATCAGGTCACAGTTTTCATAGACGACAAAAGCTAAAAGTGTTGTGTACTCAAAATAGCTCAACGCTTCAGACATCTCTTGACCTAAGATACCAAACAGTTTTTGATGTGCCATTTCAAGCACCTCATCAGAAGCATCTACTCCATTAAGCCAAATACGTTCATTAAATTTTAAAATATGGGGAGAAGAGTAGTGCCCAACACTCAACCCACTTTTATAGGCTAAATATGACAGCATACGACCCGTTGAACCTTTACCGTTAGTGCCGACTATATGTACTGTTCTTGGCTGTTTTATATGAGGCTTGAGAAGCCTATAAGCATGATGTACACGCTCATGGTCTATCTCTTTATAGTAGAGTGGTTTATTTTCAAGGAAAGTATCAAAGGTTTGCATTACTTGTGCTCTTTGAGCATCCCTCTTGCACTCACATAAGCCAAGAACTCATCCAATGCCTTTTCCAGTCCACTACGAATTGCTTCTGTCCTCAAAGTGGATGAAGTCAGGGAAGAAGCTTGTATATCTGCTTCTTGTACTGCGTTAATATTTTTCTGCACTTTCCCCTCTTTTGTCACCATATTGAATCTTACACGAATATTGGCACGGTAACGTGTCACATATCCATCTTCATAAGCCAGAGGTGTAAATGTACTTCCTGCATAAGTGATACGTATTTGACTTTTCGCCTTTTGCTTAGATGTCACACGTCCTTTAAAACGCGTATAGACCAAACGGTTCATTTCATCTTTAAGAAAAGGAGCATTTTCAGGTTCTACCCTGTCTACCATCACTTCTACAAAAACCGTATCTGCAAAAACATTCTTTATCATATGAGAAGAAGGTTTATAACCGCAAGCGGTTAAAATGAGAAATGAGAAATTAAAAATTAAAAATTTCAGTATGTTTTTTTTCAAAAAAATTTTATTGCTGCATCTCATACAATTCCCTTTTTAATCTTTACTTATTCATTTTTAATTTATGCAGGTTTCACCGCAAGGTTCACCAGCTTGTTAGGCACAACAACCTCTTTTACGATAGTCATTCCCTCAAGCCACTTAGCCCCTGCTTCTTTTGCACTTGCTAATATTTCATCATTAGAAGCATTGGGACTCATCTCTATCTCTGTACGCTTCTTCCCGCCTATCATCACCATATACGCAATGCTCTCCTGGACAAAAACCTCCTCTTTGACTTCAAGGATAGCATCCAAATTGCTTCTTTCAAACAACATCTGGGAGAGTTCTGTACTCACATGAGGAATGATAGGCTCTAAGAGGTTCAACATAATATACATTCCCTCTGTCCATACCTCTGCGTTGTCTTGTTTATCTAGTGCATTAAGTGCTTCCATGCATGCAGCGATAAGTGTATTGAAGGCAAATGTTTTTTCATACACGTCCGTAGACTTTTGTAGTGCTTCATAGACTTTCACACGTGCCAGTTTAGATTCTTTACTCAATGTACTTTGATCTATATCAGGTAAAGCATCACCTGTGACTTTCTCTTTTCTGTCATAAAGTTTTTTAATGAACCTAAACGCACCCTCAACCGCAGAGTCATTCCACTCCAACTCTTTAGCAGGTGGTGCAGCAAAAAGTGTAAAGAGTCTTGCTGTATCGGCACCATACTTCTCTACCAAAGCATCAGGATCTACAGTATTTCCTTTAGACTTAGACATCTTTGCCCCATCCATAAGCACCATCCCCTGTGTAAGTAAATTCTCAAAAGGCTCATCTACGTCATGGTAGCCTAGGTCACGCAAGACCTTGGTAAAGAAACGTGCATAAAGCAGGTGTAAGATAGCATGTTCTATTCCACCTATGTATTGGTCTACCCCTAGCCAATAGTTAGCTTCCTCTTTATCTATGCCTACTTCATTCCACTTTTTAGGATTGGTTGCATAACGAAACTGATACCAGCTAGACTGCACAAAGGTATCGAGTGTATCTGTCTCACGGGTGGCTGCTTTTCCACACTTAGGACACGTACAGTTTTTCCATGTAGGATGGTTTTCAAGCGGGTTCCCCTCACCTGTAATCTCTACATCTTCAGGTAGTGCTATAGGGAGATTTTCTACCTTTTCAGCCACAAGTCCACACGCATCACAATGCACAAATGGTATCGGTGCACCCCAGTAACGCTGACGAGAGATTCCCCAGTTTCTTAGCTTGTAGTTAGTCGTACCTTTTCCTATCTCTCTAGCTTCAAACATCGAGATAATCTCTTTTTTGGCATCAACATTAGGTATGCCTGTAAACATATCTGAATTTTCTAACGTACCCTCAGCAGTATAAGGCAACTCCTCGCCACCAGCAATCGCACGTTTGATAGGCAAGTCATACTTTGTAGCAAACTCAAAGTCTCTCTCATCATGGGCAGGTACTGACATTACAGCCCCTCCACCATAGGATGCTAGCACAAAGTTTGCCGTCCATACAGGTATCTCTTCACGCGTGAGTGGGTGAATGACCGTAAGCCCTAAGTCGTACCCCTCTTTACCCTCTTTCGCACGCTCTACTTCTGTCATGTTTGAAATTGCCGTAATTCTCTGGGCAACTTCTGCGTCTAACAAGTTATTTTCAAGTAAATACTTCGTGATGTCATGCTCAGGTGCAAGTGCAGCGTAAGTCACCCCATAAATAGTATCTGGACGTGTTGTAAACACAGACAAAGTCTCAAAGTTCCCACCAAGTTTTACTTTACTCGCTTCACTGAGTTCAAAATCAAACTCAAGCCCCTGAGATTTTCCTATCCAGTTACTTTGCATCGTAAGTACTTGGTTTGGCCACTTCCCTTCAAGCAATTTCAAATCATCTAATAACTCATCTGCATACTTAATGATGTCAAGGTAATACCCTGGCATCTCTTTCAGCTCTACAGGATTATCACAACGCCAACAGCACCCCTCTTCAACTTGTTCGTTAGCAAGTACTGTATGACAGCTTTCACACCAGTTGACTGTGGTACTTTCACGGTAAAGCAGTCCCTCTTCAAACATCTTAATGATAAACTCTTGTTCCCACTTCGTATAGAGTTCGTCACAAGTAGCAAACTCACGTGTCTTAGAAAATGAAAGCCCAAGCGTATTGAGCTCTTTTCTCATGTAGTCTATGTTTGAGTATGTCCACTCTTTAG
>CAZQOC010000038.1:0-10071 GCA_964594745.1 uncultured Sulfurovum sp. | reverse complement strand
ATAAGCTGTAAGGAGAAAAGATGAGCGAACAATTACACTATGCATTATTTACAGGATGTACGGCAAAACAGTCTACACCGGAATTGCTTTCGTCTACACTTGCAGTAGCCGATAAATTAGGTATCAAAATCACTATTTTGGAAGAAGCATCATGTTGTGGAGCTTCTCACCTTCAGGATTTTGACGAATTTCTAGCACACGTACTCAACGCACGTAACATCTGTTATGCAGAAAAGTTAGGGCTTACCATGATTACTATCTGTAATACCTGTCAGCTTAACTCTGCCATGACAAAACACGCACTGGACACTGACCCGGAGCTTAAAGCACGTGTCAATGAAAAACTTGCAGAAGTCGGACTGGAGTATAAAGGTACTTCTGAGATTAAACACTTTTTGTATGCCATTATCGATGAATATGGACTAGATAAAGTAAAAGACAAAGTGACTGTACCACTTTCACACCTGAACATTGCACCATTTTATGGATGTCACAACATCAGACCATCTGAGTTACATGAAGAAGCCAATGGACATGAAAACCCTTATGCCCCTACTTCACTCGATAGTCTCATCGATGCACTTGAGGGTAATCCTGTAGAGTATGAGAGTAAAAATAAATGTTGTGGTTTCCACGTAGAACTACAGGCGAATCATACATCTGAAGTACTTGCAGGGAATGCTTTGGTAGATGCCATAGACAACAATGCAGACATGATGGTCACACCATGTCCACTCTGTCACCTCAAAATGGATACCTACCAAGACAGTGTAGGAGAAGTGATGGGTAGAGATGTAGAACTTCCTGTACTACACATGCCACAGATGGTTGCGCTGGCACTTGGATGTACAGAAAAAGAGATAGGACTTAATTTCCACGTACAAAAAGCAAAACATCTTTATACACAAGCATCGTAACAGCAACCTCCTTTGAGGTCTGTTACTCCATCCCCTGTGCCATACAAGGCAGACATATCACATAAATAAATGCTCTTTTATAGTAGAGTTGTCCATCTAAGCCTTCTATCACCACAAAAACAGTTCCCTTCCTCTCCATAATAATATTGAGTTCATAGTCAATAGTACTATTCTCATCCGTATCTATAATCGCTGTAAGACTTTTAGGATTCGCATCTTGAAAGAGTGCAACAGATTTAGCTTTGATATCTGACGTGATACCAATAGGTATATTAAGTGGGTCTTGGGCTATAGCTGTAGGCGCAGTGATAGTGATACTATCACTCTTTTGTATGTGAGAAAATGCTTCTCTTCCATACAGTGCCATCGTTGCACTGTTCAAATCAGAAATCTGCCAGACCTTTGCAGGATCATTATGTGCAGAGATGACAGAAGTAAGTAGCCCAAGAGAAAGAAGTAGATTTTTAAGCATCAGAAAAAGCCATCTTCAAAAACGCCTTTCTAGCGCTTTTGTCACCGCAGACTGCATCGTTGGCTGATAAAACGGATTCTAGGGCATTTTCAGACTCTGCATATTTGAGTATAAAATAGAGTGTATCAAGGATAGTCTCTTCATCAGAGCTTTGTATCTGTTCTGATGATCCTTCAAAATGCTCACCATCCCAAAGTTTGTCCATACTTGCCAATGCACACTCATCAACATTGGGTTGTTGGGAGAGTTGTGTTTTATGAAATATGGCTTCTTGAAACTTGGTATCTGCCTGTTTTACCAGATTGGCAGCACTCTCTCCAAAAGTCATAGAGGTAAAAAGTATGGCATCTCGATATGACATGCCCTCTTTTACGTGTTTTTTAAATGCATGAATAAAAGCTTCAAAATCCAATTCTATACTAGTGAAATCGCTCATTTTACAACCTGATTAGGGAGAAATTTCCCTTTAATAGTGCATATTATACAATGTTTAAATTTACAAAGCATAAATAAGACTCTTTTTATCCTAATTAATTTTACTTGTGCTATAATGTCCTCACAAATCAAAAATAAAAGGAATTAACATGCCAAAAATCAATAAATACGTAGACATCTCAGAAGTAGATAGAGAAGCAAAGAAAGATCTTATCGACAGACACTCACCTTTCATTACATGTGCAGACACAGCAACAGCTGGTGAGCCATTTGAAGTCACTGTAAAAATGGGTAACGAGTATACTCACCCAGATGATTTTGATCACTACATCGAATCAGTAACACTTTTTAACGGTGAAACTAAACTAGCACAAGCAACTTACGTTCCAGGAACACTTGGAAATGTAAAAGCACACAACACAACAACATTTACCATCATCCCAACTGGTAAAAAACTTAAACTAGTAGCGCATGGTTACTGTACAAAACATGGTATCTGGGAAGGTACAGCTGTAGAAGTAGCAGTGAACTAATCCTACTTTTTTTAGATAGAGAATTTTTTCTCTATCTGCCTTTTTTCTTATCATATACACCTATTTTAAAATTTCATAATCTTTGTTACAATATACTATTAGGATATTATATGGAATTCATTACTACACTTTCACCGCTTTTACAAGGTACTTTAGCTGGGTTACTTATAGGATTTATGACTTTTATTGGTATTGTACCTTTGCTTTTTTTTAAAAAAATTAATCAAAAAAACAAGATATTTTACTGGGTATGAGTGGTGGTATTATGCTTGCTGCGACAACTTTCTCACTACTCTTGCCTGCTCTTGAAGAGAGTAAACACACCTTTTTACTGTCCCCTTTTGCAACAGTCACTATTGTATCTATTTTCATGCTTAGTGGCATTGCATTTATAAAGGTTGTCAGTAGGTATCTAAACTTTGAACAATACATTCAAACACAAGCCCATATTGATGCAGAATTTGCAAGAAAAGTATGGATTTCATTTTTGCGATCACTTTACATAACTTTCCCGAGGGGATGGCAGTAGGTATGGGGTATGGTCAAGAAGACATATTTAAAGCTTTTTCTTTAACCATTGGCATAGGATTACAAGATATACCTGAAGGTCTAGCAGTAGGATTGGCACTTCTGAGTATAGGCTATAGTAAAAAAATCGCTATATTAGGTGTTGCATTTTCAGGTTTTGTTGAAACATTATCCGCCATATTTGGGATTTATACTGTTAGTACCATTGGCTATGTACTTCCTCTGGGTTTAGCCTTTGCGGCTGGGGCAATGTTTTATGTCATTATTTATGAAATCATACCTGACTTACAAAAACATGGCAATAAAGACATTGTAGTCAATAGTTTAATCGCA
The DNA here is from genome assembly GCA_964594745.1 of uncultured Sulfurovum sp. Classification (GTDB taxonomy): domain Bacteria; phylum Campylobacterota; class Campylobacteria; order Campylobacterales; family Sulfurovaceae; genus Sulfurovum. The sequence continues at coordinate 6,853 of CAZQOC010000038.1, read as the reverse complement.
GGATTTATCTTAATGATGTGTTTGGATGTCACGTTAGGCTAAGTTATCAAACATCATTTCATTGCTTTTGACAATTTTTGGCTATAATTATCTCACTATAATTTAGGGAGTAATTTATGAACGACATCACTGCATTTGTTATGCAACATCAAATAGAGACATTACTGCTAGTTTTTGGCAGTATATTACTGGCATTTTTTATTACACATTGGCAAGAGGTAAAGTTTTGGTGGCTAAACTTTTCTTATAATTTTCCTTTTATCGGTAAAATATCTAGACTTTCAAAAGACATCGAAGGGTTCGATGAAAATCATAAATGGTTTTACTCAGAAGAGAGACTTTGTAGAGATTATTATAATTTTTATGAAAAAGTAGACAAAGATTCGGAAAGTTTCGATGAGGCAAAAGCGTATTTACATGCTGCAGGTGAACTTGGGCGTAAACCTACGCCTACCTTTATTTGGATTATGATCTTTGCATTGGTTATTGTGGAAGCTTTCGGATTTGCCTATGTACTTGCAGGATTTACCATACCAGGTGCTTCTGAAGCGACACAGCAAAAAGGTGCGGTAGGTGTGGCTGCGATGCTCGCGATACTCCTTGTATGGCTCACACACATGACAGGGCAAGAACTCCATAAAAATACCCTCATCAAAAAGATACGCCGTTGGTATAAAAATGACAATGCAGGTGGTACTAACTGGAGAGATTTAAAGCCAGATGAGCAACTCATCTCTATTGACAATACATTTGATGATGAAAAATCACCAAACTACATTAGAATGCTCAACCGTTTAGATGCCAATGATAAGGTAAAAACAACCTATACAAAGACGCTCTTGACACTCATCTTCATCTTTGCCGTAGCTATTGGGGCAACCTACATAAGACATCAGGTACTCACACAGGAGATAGCCTCTTCACATGAGAGCGCGATGAATATCTTTAACGATGATGCTTCTCCTTTTGGGAACACAGACAGTGCTACAGATGAGGACATTGGTGCGCTTTTTGGTGACGGAGCAACTGATGATGCGGGGGATGACCTTTCTGCGCTGTTTGGTGGAGGAGATGAAAAAGCTGCAGCCCCTGCAAGCGCTGCATCAGGTGAATCGGTAGAAGATTCAACCAACCGTAAAGGGGGAGATGCAACATTTATTATCTTGGGACTTATGTTTGTATTTATACAGATATTGGGTATCTTCTTTGGTATGCACTGGGACTTTGCCGGACGTGAGTCTAAAGAAGCCTATACGTGTTTACGTGGATTTAGTACAAAAAAAGCATTTTTAGCATACTATGAAAAAGCAAAAACACACATAGCAAGAGTTGCACAGCGTCAGCTACAAAAACTACAGCATAAAATGAATATTATCAATGACAATACAGGAACTGATGCTGAAACAACTGCAATTCTGCGTAATAACAAAGACAGAACATTTAAACAATACCTAACATTTGAGGACAAATAATGCAGAAATTTTTACTTACACTACTGACTATAAGTACCTTACTTATAGCCCGCAATGACATACCAAGCTGTTACAATGCGTTAAAGATAGCCAATCCTAATCCTGTGGTAGAAAAAGAGCTGTTTATCTTGGTAGATCAGACAACACCACTGGATAAAAACATGATGATATATACCTATAAAAACATGATGAAGTTCATTAAAAATGGTTATGCCGTGACGATTGCTTCCTTTTCGGCCAATGCCAATGGTAAATACACCGATGTTGCCTATGCAGGAAAACTGGAAAATCTTTTACCAGACGCTGCAAAACATAACATTGCCAAAAAGAAACTACGTAAGTACCAAGGCTGTATGAATGGACAGTATAAGTATGCAAAGAAAAAAGCCACCAAAGCCTTGGTGAAAGTACTCAAAGGTGCCAATAAAAAGTTACCCCACTCTGATATTATAAAATCTTTAGATGACATTGCGCAACATATTATTACTCCTGCACATGCTTCTAAAAAAGTAGTTCTTATTGTTTCAGATATGATTGAGCATTCATCTATTACGACTTTCTATTCCAAAGGACTCATCAAAAACATAAATACAGAAAAAGAGATGCAAAAAGTCAAAAAATCAGGACATTTGGCTGATTTTTCAGGTGCATCGGTCTATGTCATAGGAACTGGTGTCATAGGAAAAAAAGGGTATCGTGATGCCAAGGCATTGAGTAGACTTACAGACTTTTGGAAAACCTATTTTAACACTGCCAATGCACAACTTAAAGCTATTGGTACACCGATGCTTTTAGAAGATGTAGAGTAATTAATTAAGCACATATTATAAGGAATACCTATGCCAAAAAACTTTGTATCACTCATGCTTCTTTCGTTTTCTTTACTCTTAAGTGCCTGTGGTTCTTCTCAAAGTTTTACACAAGAAGAAAAAAAGTTTGTACACAACCTTTTTTTAACGCAATACCTTTGGTATGACCAAGTCGCATCAAATATCAACTATCAATCTTTCACGACTCCCAATGCACTCATAGATGCTTTACGTGTCAATCCGCCAGATAGATGGAGTTTTAGTCTTACCAGTGAGGAGTATGATAACTTTGTAAACCAAAAGACAGAAGGATTTGGTTTTGGTTTTACACCGGAGTTTAACATATTTTTAGTACGTATAGGTTCACCTGCATATGGTAAGCTTTTTAGAGGTGATAAAATTATAAGCATTAATGGTAACCTTGCATCTACACAAGCCCTAAAGAGTGCAAAAGAAAAACTAGGTACACCAACAACATTTACAGTACTTAGAAATGGACAAGAAGAAGAGGTCAATATTACTCCTAATGCATATACTTTTCATGTGGCACAAGGAAAAGTTATTCAACAAGACAATAAAAATATCGGCTACCTACGTTATGACTCCTTTACCAGTACCTCTGTAAATGAATTGGAACAGGCGTTTACACAATTTAAGCAAGCAAATATCTCTGATTTAATCATTGACCTTCGCTATAATGGAGGTGGATCTATTGCAGTGGCAAGTACACTTTTAGATAATATCAGTAATACACATGCTGGAGAAAGACAGGGGTATCTTGATTGGAATGCAAACTATAAGCACAAAAATGCAAATTTTTATTTTTCAGATGAAGTCGAACCCAATGACCTTAACATGAAACGTGTTATTTTCCTCGTAACGAAAAATTCTGCCAGTGCCAGTGAACTCGTTATTTCTGCGCTTAAACCTTATCTGGGGGTAAACAATGTCATCACCATTGGTACACAAACCCATGGAAAAAATGTGGGTATGTCTGGTAGGGTATATGGAAATAATTACTACTTTATTATCAACTTTTATGTACGCAACAATGCTGGTGAGACTACAAGCTCTCATGGTATAGCTCCAACATGTAGCGCAGAAGATGACATCAGTCATGAATTTGGTGACACACAAGAGAAGATGCTCTCTAGTGCACTTTACTACATACAAAACAATAGATGTCCTTAAGATGCATAGAGGTATAATGCCTCTATGAAAAACCTCAAAAATGCACTTCTCCTTAAACAACTTTATCAACTTAAGCAACTAGGCTACAAATATACATCTGTCACAGCTTACAAAGAAGAAGAGCCAAATTTTACTTTACCAAATACACTTGAAGCTTTGAAAAAACAAGCCACAGAGTGTCATCTTTGTACGCTTAGTAAAAGCAGACAAAAAGTAGTCTTTGGAGAAGGAAATCCCCATGCAACTCTTATGTTTGTTGGGGATACTCCTAGTGCAAATGATGACAGTATTGGTCAGATTTTTACAGGTAGAACAGGTGACTTACTGACAAAAATGCTTGAAAATGTTCTAGAACTGACTAGAGATGATGTCTATATCACCAACATACTTAAATGTCGCGCTTTAGATACACAGGCACCCTCCTCTGCTCATGTACATACCTGTCATCCCTACTTATTGAAAGAGATTGAACTTATCAAGCCTCAATATATCGTAACATTGGGTACGGTGGCATATCACTATTTGACTGGTGATGACAGCCCCATCGAAAAAGTAAGAGGTATCATCCACCAACAAGACACCTATACCATCATACCTACCTATCTTCCAAATTATTTATTGAGGAATCCTTCAGCAAAAAAAGAAGTTTTTGCAGATTTATTAAAAATAAAAACTTTAATCCAAAAACAATAGATATTTTGACATTTTTTTGATACACTACTAACAAAATACATAATAGATTATTTCTTGGGGAGAAATTATACTAATGAGCTATATAAAATATTTACTTACTAGTCTATTATTTTTCTCTATTTTTACATCCCAAGCGACGGCTAAGGCACATATTGACTTAGATGAAAACACATCATCTTATACTGATTTTACAGTAAACTACTTGATGGAAAAGCCTGGTCAGAATATGGATATAGAAGAGGTTTCTAATCTTAACTTTGCTCAGGAAACTTCCAATGCCTTTAGCTTTGGATACAAAGAGAATACATTTTGGTTTCATTTCTCTGTTTTCAATAATTCTCCTGAAACAAAAAATATGGTTTTGGAATTTACTGAAATCATCCACAAAACGGTTGATTTATTTGTTGTATCTAATCATATTAGCCATAGGGAAAATGGTTTGCGCATTCGCGTAAAAAACAGAGAAATTAAAGAGTCAAACCCTTCTTTTCCTCTCACTTTTTCACCCTATGAAAATAAAGATATTTACTTAAAAGTATCCTCTATTTATGGTGTTTTTGGAGCTATTCAGCTCAAAACAAAAGAACAATTCAATGCTGATCTTCAACTTAAAAAATATCTTTATCTCATTTACTTTACTGCCGTCATTGTCATTGGGCTATATAATCTTATTTTATTTTTCTATTTAAAAGAAAAAATTTATCTTTACTATATAGCTTATGTCTTCATTTTTGTTGTATGGGCTGCCAATTATAAAGGCATCTTACTTCCTTTTATTAGCATGAAAACCTATGATTTACTGCAAATCACCATACCTCTATTTTTTATTTTCTTTATACTCTTTTCACAAGCCATAGTGGAAACGAAAAAATATTTCCCTGTTTTACATAAGATCCTTTCATCCTTTATTCTCGTCTGTCTAGTAAGTTTAGGATTAATGTTTCTTTCAATGCATTCTGGTTTTTATTTTATAAATGCTGCTGCAATCCCTCTTTTTCCTTTGTTAATTGTGGTATCTTTTGGAGCTTTATATCATAAACTTCATGCTGCAAAAATTTATCTTATTGCACTTTCAATATACATTATTGGTATGAGTCTCTTAAGTCTCCTTGCTTTAGGCATACTTCCCTACACTCTTCTTTTAAGCCATTCAGCCATGACAGGATCATTCTTTGAGATTATTCTCTTTTCTCTTTTACTTGCATATCGCATCAATGCAGTTAGAGAAGATTCAAAAAAAACACAACAAGAACTTATATTACAACAAAGGACAGAGAGTACTCGTCTTTTCCATACTGTTGCTGAGAAGACTAAGGCTTTGCACCGTGCTAAAGAACAATTAGAAAAAGAACTCGCAAAAAAAGAAATACTTGAACAACATTTAAAACATTTAGCTTCCACTGATCCAATGACAGGACTTCTAAACAGACGGGCATTTTTTGACATATGTGATCAAGCGATGATTGATGCCAGTACTAAAGAAAAAGCACTTACTTGTCTCATTGTTGACATTGACCATTTTAAAAATATTAATGATACATACGGACATGACATGGGGGATAAAGTTATTAAGAACATTGCACAGCTAATGCTTGATAATACACGTACTCTAGATCATGTAGGGCGTATTGGAGGCGAAGAGTTTGCCATTCTTATGTCCGATACAGATATGGAGTCTGCTTATCAAATTTCAGATAGATTAAGAGAGAATATATCTAAATACAAAATGCTCCTTAATGATAAAAGTGTCTCTGTCACTGTAAGTATTGGTCTAAGCTATCTCACCCATAAAGACAAAAATATTCATACACTCTTAAAACGAGCAGATACAGCACTCTATGAAGCCAAAGAGAATGGACGTAATCAAGTCTGCTGTATTTAACATATATCTCTCCCTACCTAGTTTATATATTTATGTTATAATGAAACATATAGTAACATAAAAAGTGTGTATCATCATTTACGATAAATGGAGGTGTAAGATGTCGCTTCGTTTATATCTACTTATCATTTTTCTTTGTCATATCTCTTTACCACTGTATGCAATACCGAACATTATGTTAAAAGATAGTGCATCTTCCTATACCAATTTTACAGTTGATGTGTTTGAAGATACACAAAATAAAGATCCTACAATACAAGAAATACTTACTACTACATTTAGTAAAAGTATCTCCAATGCTTTTTCATTAGGATATAAAAACCATGCTGTATGGTTCCGTTTTTCTGTTACTAATCAAGCACCATCATCTTTAAATATGATTTTAGAAATGACAGAAATGTTTCACAATATAGACATATATACAGTATCAAACCAAACAATAACACATGAAAAAAATGGTTTACAGGTTCCCATTGAACAACGAACTATCCCAGAGGTTAACCCTTCTTTCTTCCTAAATTTTGAAAAAGGAGAAACAAAACAAATCTATATTAAGCTCACATCTGATTATGGATTTTTTGCTGCATTTTATTTAAAAACACCTATACAATTTAGAAAAGATACACAAAGACAAAACAATCTTTACATCTTCTATTTTGGTGCCATAATCGTGATTGCACTCTATAACCTGTTTATTTATCTCTACTTAAAAGAAAATATATATATACTATGTACTCTATGTAACCAGCTTTGCATTATGGGCTTCACTCTATAGAGGTATAGTTTACAACTATATTGACATTGAT
>CAZQOC010000037.1:0-10226 GCA_964594745.1 uncultured Sulfurovum sp. | reverse complement strand
AACACCTTTTCGATTCAGTGTTGAAAACCCTACAACCACAACATCCTGGGCTATAGTCTTACATGGAGAAAAAGATGTAAAAACAGAGATACCCTTTGTCAAGGGTGAAAGTGCTGTCACTGCATTTCTCCCTTTCACAGCAGAAAAACGTGGCGCTTTTAGTTATGAGGGGTGTTATATAGAAAGTAAATATCCGCTCTCTACCGCACGACTGACCCTACCCATCAACGATAGCTATGAAGGAGTAGCTTATCCTCAGCCAAAAGGTATGCTACTGCACGATTTTATCAGCCAACAAGAGACACATCTGGGTGAAGAAAAAGAGTTTGATGGCTTAAGTCTCTATGATGGGACACAAAAACTTTCTCACCTGCACTGGGCTTCTGTAGCCAAAGGTGAAATGACAGTCAAACGCTTTAGTAAAGAGACACAGGTGAAAAATCTTAATTTTATATTTAAAAATATAAAAGGGGATACCGAGGCACGTTTGTCACAGCTGACACTCTGGGTACTGGCTTGTGAGAAGCAGCACTTACACTTTAGTATCGTGTTGCCTAAACGCACATTACATTCCCATAAGGAGAGCATAGATGAGATTCTTGAGACACTTGCAAGATACTAAACTCTCGGAGTTGGCACTGCTTGATTTGGCTTATGTGGTGGTACTCTTACCGCTTGTGGTGATGCTAAAAGTGCCTATGATATTATTTAGTATCATATCTGTAGGGCTGATTCTCTTTAAACGTACGCCTGCGAGTAACTTGATGCTTATGACGGTATTTGCATTGGGCTTGTTAGCGCTTTATCTCTCTTTATATGGGGCTTTTTCATTCTCTGGACTCTCACGGCTCAAACTCTTTTTGGAACTGCTGGTCTACATACTCCTCATTGTGGTTGCCCTACAGCGGCTCACACGTAAGATAAACTTTTATCTGCTTATCTCACCCTTTTTATTTTTAGCACTTTCGCTCTTCTTTTATCATGGTATTGTGATGCTCTCTTATGTTATCTTTGAAGTCTTTTTCCTACTCTGGATGATACTTTCCCACCGTATGCGTGGAGACATCAAAGAGGGTTTCAAAGGCGGTATGATTATGTTTATGTACTCACTGCCCTGGGTGGTAGTGCTTTTTATCTTTTTTCCCCGTATCTCTTTTGAGCATGCAAACTATGGTTTTAAAAGGGAGGCTGTCAAGCGTATGGGGCATGACGGTACGATGTACCTCGATGGAAATGCCCTGCTCGTTCCCTCTGACCGAATTGTGATGGAGATTGGTTTTGACAAAGAGATACCTCCTGCTTCTGAGCTCTACTTTAGAGGGAGCATACTCTATGTGGATAAAAAAGATCACTGGGAACCTCTGCCACCTCATGTGAAACGAAAAACAAAGACTTACTATCCTACACAAGGCAAAGCAGTAAGCTACAAAGTCACCCTCTACCCTACACAGAAAAAATGGCTCTATCTGCTCGACATGCCAAGCCGTGCTGTTGAGAAAAGTACACTGGACAAAGATCTCATCTCTACGGTTGAGAAAAACATAGAAGAGCCACTGCACTATGAAGCATACTCTGTTTTAAGTTCATACTATACTGACACACTGGACAAGGTTACACGGAAAGCTTCTACTGCCTATGATAGAACGCAAAACCCTACAGCCTACAGTGAAGCAGTGAAGATTAAAGCCACTTACCCCTCTGCAAAAGAGCGCATCAAAGCAGTATCAGACCTGTTTAAGTCACAGTCTCTAACCTACACACTCAAACCCGATGCTCTGGACACTAACCACACCACCGACTCTTTTCTCTTCGACAAACGCCGTGGCTACTGTGTGCACTTTGCCTCTTCCTTTGTCACGATGGCGCGTATGGTAGGCATACCTGCACGTGTGGTGACAGGCTATAAATCTGACAGATCAGAGAGCCTGAAGAACTATCTGCCAGTGAAAGAAAAAGATGCCCATGCCTGGGCAGAACTCTACTTAAACAAACAATGGGTACGCTATGAGACCACCACCACAGCAAGTAACATAGACATGCAGAGCCAAACACTCGCTCTTGCTGCGCAAAAAAACAAAGCACAAAACCCTCTACTGAAAAAGATAAACCTCTACCTCATGTACACCAAATACCAAATAGAGACATGGATACTCTACTACTCCCATGTCAGACAACTCCAACTGCTGGACTACGCCAAGAAAAATCCACAATTTGTTTTTGGTTTTGTACTGAGTCTCATCGCTTTGGTCATCTTGAGTTTTATAGTGATTGCCTACTTTAAACGTCCCAGCTATAGTTCAGAAGCTCTTGCTATTTTACAACCTTTACTTCAAGCACTTAAAAGACAAGGCTATGTTCGAAAAGAGACAGAAAGCATACATCAGTTTTTACTTCGCTATCTCAACAGATATCCAAAAGAGACAGCTATAAGTAAAGTAGATCAAGTGTATGAAGAAATGATTTATAAAGATGATGCCACAGCAAAGAAAAAAAATAACCTCAAACGATGGGTAAAAAAAGCCTTAAAAGACATCTCACATAAATAACCATTAACTTTCCCTTGCTATAGTGCTACAAAAGCAACTTCTTAGATGTTTTTAACTAAAATGATAAACCAATTATCAGATGGAGATATCACCTTAATGATTACAAAAAGTAAAAAAATTATACTTGCTGGACTAACATCAACCATAGCTGCCGCTTACCTCTTTGGTTCTTTCGCGCAGGCAAAAGAAAATACAAATAAAACTGCACACGTAAAATCTACAGCTAAAGAGAAACTAGAAGCTTATATCAAATTTACTCAGATACTTAATGTCATCGAGAGTCAATATGTGGATGATGTAAATACCACTACACTTGTGGATAAAGCGCTCAAAGGATTGATGACAAATCTCGATGCCCACTCTACGTTTATGGATACCAAGTCATATAAAGATCTCTCTGTACAAACTAAAGGTGAATTTGGTGGACTTGGTATTTCTATAGGTATGAAAGATGGAGCGTTGACTGTGATTGCTCCACTTGATGGTACTCCTGCATTTAAAGCTGGTGTTAAAGCTGGTGATATTATTCTAAAAATAGATGATAAAGCTACTATTGGCATGAGTATAGATGATTCTGTTAAGCTTATGCGTGGAAAACCAGGTACTGATATTACTTTGACAATTATCAGAAAAAAAGAACTCAAACCACTTAAGATAAAAATTACCAGAGATATTATTAAAATCCAATCGGTCTATGATAAAACTATTGACGACAATATCCTGTATTTGCACATTACCTCTTTTGACCAGAAAGTCGTTGATGGTGTCAAAAAAGCAATAGTTGATCACAATGCAACAAAAGGTATTATTCTTGATTTAAGAAATAATCCTGGTGGTTTGCTAGATCAAGCCGTAGGACTTGTGGATATGTTCGTTGATCATGGTGTGATTGTCAGTCAAAAAGGTAAAGCGCAAGGCGAAACAATAGAGTACAAAGCACACAAAGCGGGTACAGATATGAAAACACCTATGGTTGTACTCGTAAATGGAGGTTCAGCCTCTGCTTCTGAAATTGTCTCTGGTGCGTTGCAAGATTTTAACCGCTCCATAGTGATAGGTGAAAAAACATTTGGAAAAGGATCTGTACAAGTTGTCATGCCTATTGGTACTACAGAAGCATTAAAACTTACTGTGGCTCGATACTACCTTCCAAGTGGACGTACGATTCAAGCTGTAGGTGTTACGCCAGATATCACTGTGCATCTAGGTAAAATAGAGTTTACAGAAGACCCTATTTTACTAAAAGAGAGAGATCTGAAAAAACATCTTGAACAAGAACTTGTCAAAATAGATGGCAATGTAAGCAAGTCTAAAGATAGTAATGTTTCATCTGATAGCAATGCAACTCAAACCGATGATAGCATCATTGCAGAAGAACAACTTTACAAAGATGCACAACTTAAGTCAGCAGTTGATATTTTAAAAGCACTCATTATTACAAACAAAGGAAACAAATAATGACTAAAAGTCAGGAAATGAAAAAAGATCTCGTATACGAGGGAAAAGCAAAGAAAATTTGGTCTACTGAAGATGAAGGACTCTATATTTCAGAGTTTAAAGATGACTTGACTGCTTTTAATGGTGAAAAAAAATCATCGGAAGAAGGAAAAGGTGCACTCAATAATAAAATTTCAACAGAACTTTTTAATTATCTGAACAAGAAGGGAATTCCTTCTCACTTTGTAGAGATGCTTGATGATAACCATATGCTACATAAAAAGGCAGATGTTATCTTAATTGAAGTTATCGTACGAAATATTGCTACAGGTTCTTTAACACGGAATCTTGCTATAGAAGATGGTACAGTACTTCCTTTTACGCTTGTTGAATTTGACTATAAGAATGATGAATTGGGTGATCCTAAACTAAATGACCAGCATTGTCTGATTTTAAATCTTGTTGAAAATCAGTCAGAGCTCGATTATATTCGTTATATGGCAAGAAGGATCAATGACCTACTTAAAGACTTTTATACCCAACGTAACCTTACGCTCGTTGACTTTAAACTAGAGTTTGGGAGAGATATAGATGGTAACATTATCCTCATTGATGAACTTAGTCCAGACAACTTTAGACTCTGGGATTCTGAAAGTGGAGAAAGTATGGATAAAGATAGATTTAGACAAGGCTTAGGTGGGCTAAAAGTGGCTTATGAAGAAGTATTAAATAGAATATTAGGAAATAAATAATGACTGCAATCGTAAATGTATTTTTAAAAGAAGGCGTACTTGATCCACAAGGTAAGGCAGCACACCATGCCTTAGACTCTTTAGGTTTTAGCGGAGTAAATGATGTACGTATCGGTAAACAAATTGTCATCCAACTTGATACTGAAGATAAAGCCAAAGCTGAAATGGAAGTGAAAGAGATGTGTGAAACACTTCTTGCAAACACTGTCATTGAAGATTACACGATAGAGATACACTAAGATGAAAGTAGCAGTATTAAGATTTCCTGGGACGAACTGTGAATTCGATACCCAGTATGCATTTGAAAAGCTAGGTCATACGACTGAACTCGTATGGCATGAGGATGAAAAATTACCTAACGATGTTGACTTAGTTGTTGTACCTGGTGGCTTCTCTTATGGTGATTACCTGCGTTCAGGATCAATTGCGCGTTTTTCTCCTGTGATGAAAGCAGTCACAAGCTATGCAAATGATGGCGGTAAAGTACTTGGTATCTGTAATGGATTTCAAATCCTTACAGAGGCAGGACTACTTCCTGGTGCCTTGAAGCGTAACAACAACCTACACTTCATCTCTAAGCACCAAAATCTTTGTGTCGTCAACAATAACAATACATTTTTAAGTAAATGTGCCAAAGGGGAAGTTCTTAACATCCCTATCGCACATGCAGATGGAAATTACTACATCGATGATGCAGGCTTTAAAAAACTCGAAGAGAACAATCAGATACTACTACGATACTCAGATGCGGAAGGTAATCCTGTTGTCGTCAATGGTTCAGTAACTTCCATTGCTGGTGTATGTAATAAGAACAAAAATGTATTTGGACTTATGCCTCACCCAGAGCGTGCCCTAGAAGCTATTTTAGGAAGTGATGATGGGGTACGTATGCTTAAAGGTTTTGACGCCTAATGCCCTATGTTCGTTCTGTTTGGCTTTATGTAGCGGTATTGCTATGTTTTAGTGCCCTGCTAAGCGCACAGACAGAATATAAATATAGCTATATGCCTAAAAAAGTATATGTAAATCAACTTTTCCCTGTGACTGTCGTAGGGACTGGCAACTCCCCTACTTTAACTTTCGATACATCTAGTCCGACACAACCTCTTTTTATGAAACCCTTGGAAGTAAAAAATGGTGATGAGACTTTTTATACTTTTTATTTTAAGGCAGGTAAAGTTGATGTGCGTATACCACGCCTTTTTATTTCATCCAATGGTGGTGAGGTTTCTTTAGATGAACATCGTATTACACTTGCAACTTTAAAACCAGCCAAACATTTTTCAGGTGTACTTGCAGCAGATTTGAAACTCAAAGGACAACAGGTTTCAAATTATGATGAAAAAAGTCATATCGTAACCCTGACAACAGAAGCTTATGAAGCCAATATTGAAGATATGGCACTTAAAAATATAACTGAATTTGGTGTTGAGCATATTAAAAGAGATAACGCCAAAGTGACTGCAGAGTTTTATGCTGTTTTACCCCGTACACAAAAAGAGTTGGAGTTTTGTTATTTTAATACCATTAAAAAACGTTATATCTCATTTCAAATTCCTGTAAAGGTTGCTGATTCATCAGTTACCACTCAGTCAGATTTAAATCCTAAAGTAGATGCTTTTGAACGCTTAAAACGCTATACATTAATAGCTTTTTCTATATTTTTCCTATTGATGTTTGTCTGGCGAAGGGATTTCTTTTATCTTATTCTAGGTGTCATATCCATTATTACACTTTTGACATTTTATATTCCACATAAAAAAATATGTGTAAAACAAGGTGCTCCACTCTATATACTACCTACGGAGACAAGTACGATTCACACCAGGGTTGAGACGAAGTTAGATACCATGTTACTAGGTGAACGCGGAGAATTTAAAAAGATAGAATATAAAAAAGGGATCATTGGATGGATAAAAAATGAAGATATTTGCAACAATTAGATTCTATTGGGGCGCTTTTGTTATCTCTTTTAACACCGCAGTTTTGATGATACCTGCACTGATGCTTTTTGGCAAGTACAAAAGTACTATTGTGCATCATATTAATAGTCTTACCCTTTGGATGATGGGTGGTATAGCCCTTAAAAAAGGGAAGATGGATAAAAATGTTGATATGTATATCATGAATCATCAGGGAATTGTCGATATTATTGGGCTTGAAGCGGTACAAAACAATCATATGCGATGGATAGCAAAAAAAGAACTTTTTGATACTATATGGTTTGGAAACCTCTTAAGAAGTGGTGAAATGATATCTGTAGACAGAAGCGATAAAAAAGCACTCATTAAGCTGATAAAAGATGTAAAAATATCCAGAGATGAACTCCATCGTCCTGTAGCCATTTTCCCAGAAGGCACACGTGCAAAAGGGCAGAAGCTACTTCCTTTTAAAGTGGGAACAAAAGTGATTGCTGAAAAATTAGGATTGAAAATACAACCCATAGTCATTACGGGTAGTAAAAAACTTTTAAATGAGCATGATAGGACTGCACATTCTGCTATTGTGCATTATAATTTTTTACCTACAATTGATGTAAGTAAAGCAGATGAAAACTGGTATGAAACACTTAGAGATGATATGCAAAAGGTAATAGATGATGAATACACTAACAATAATCGCAGTCGCTAGCGGTGGTGCAGTAGGTGCAACACTAAGATTGCTTATCAGCGGTATGGTAAATAAACATTTTGTACATGCACTGCCATTAGGAACACTGAGCGTCAACCTGTTTGGCTCATTGCTTATAGGGATACTCTTTGCCTATTTTCATCTTAATGCCTCATTGTCACCACATTTAAAAACCTTTATGATTACAGGTATTTTAGGGGCACTGACCACCTACTCTACCTTTGCTATGGAGAGTTTCTTTTTATTAGAAGCAGGAGACTACATGCACGCCTTTGCCAATATGGCACTTAACCTTTTTGGTACCATTCTCTTTGCCGGAATTGGATACATGACACTTTTACATTTTACAAAATAGGATCGACATTGCTTACACTCAACATGGAAATAGAAAAACACATTAATAAACTGGTAAACCCTCTTAAAGAGGGAGATGAGCTCAAAGAGGCACTCAAACTAAAGCTCACAAAAAAGGAGTTAAAGCTTCTCAAAGCATGGGCCGAGGGTAGTGACCTTGAGGCACTCAAAACACAACTCAATCTTGATGACGAACGTTATGGTGAACTCTCATCCAAACTCATCAAAAAACTCAATCAAGAGAAAATAAAACAGGCGATTTGTATTTAAGTTACGCTAGGCTATATTAAAATAAAAAAGGTCTTAGATGGAAATCACACACTTTTTAGAAGCACTTTGGAGTCTTAGTATTGCTATGGCACCTTACATTCTTTTTGGACTGCTTTTTGCAGGACTTTTACATGAGTTGGTACCTGACAGTATCGTCACCAAACATTTGGGTAAAGATAACATCTCTTCAGTGGTGAAGTCTACAGTCTTTGGTATCCCTCTTCCTGTCTGTTCCTGTGGGGTCATCCCTTTGGCTACTTCCATCAAAAAATCCGGAGCATCCAAAGGAGCAACACTCTCTTTTCTTATCTCTACACCCATTACAGGTGTAGACTCCATCATGGCTACCTATGGTATCTTTGGGTGGATATTTACCCTCTATAGAGCCGTCACATCTATGATTATCGCGATGGTAGCAGGGGTCCTTACAAATATATTTGATAAAGAAAGGGTAGATATAGAATCTACCCCTACCCCATCATTTTCTACATTTAAACCCGTAGGGGCAGATTCCATATCTGCCCTCAATCCAAAGGAAGAGTCCTGCGGTACAGGTACAGGTTCATGTTGTAGTGCAACAACTGATGAAAACAAAGGCTTCTCGTTTGTTTCAGCACTCAAATATGCTTTTGTCACACTGTTAGGAGACATTGCCAAGCCGCTGTTTTGGGGTCTGCTGTTGGGTGCACTCATCACGGTAGCCATTCCTGATAATTTAGCTGAACTTCTGAAAGCATACTCATGGCTTAGTTATCTTGTCGTTATCGCCATCGCTGTACCAATGTACGTTTGTGCTACAGCTTCGCTTCCTATAGCTGCTGGTTTAATGCTCAGTGGTGTCAGTGCTGGTGCAGCTTTTGTTTTCCTCTCTGCCGGACCTGCGACCAATACCGTCACCATCGGTGTGGTTAAAAAGATGTTAGGTTCTAAATCTCTTGCTATATATCTAGGAAGTATCATCATAGGAAGTGTACTCTTTGGTCTTGGTCTTGACTATATCTTTGATGTATCATCCATCGACCCTACGTCACTCATACATATGGATGAACATGGTGGTATCATCGCAACACTCTCCTCTGTTATTTTATGGGGATTAGTGCTATGGTTCATAGCGAAACCTTACTTTACAAAAAAAGATGCCTGCAGTGGTGGAAGCTGCTGTTCATAAAGGATTTTCATGCAAAAAAAAGAACCAAAAACCTGTGTCAAATGTGGGGAGCATTATTTTGGTGATCACTGTGTGGGCTGCCATAGTAACCAGTATGCGCACTACAATGCCCAGAGTCCCATCAAAACTAAACTGCTCATAGGCTTTGCTTTTTTACTCATCATTGGACTTACCTTTCTAAGCAAATCATAAGAACTATAATATCTCTACATAAACATTAAAAGGTATAAAAGCAATAAGCTAGTACAATTCCACAAAAAAAGGAGAAGGCTATGCATCAAAAACAGTTTATACGCATCCTTCTCTTTTTTTACCTCTTTAGTTCTTTTGTAAGTGCCACACACATACACCATCATGATGCACATGAATCACATGCAGATTGTAAAGTCTGTCTTGTGGTTAAAAATTTGCATAGTGCAGACATACCATCCTCTTATACTTTTGAAAGTGAACTTCCGTACTACCAAAGTATTTCAGCATTTCAAAATATTTATTACACATTAGAAATCATTAAAGGCTACAACGCACACGCACCTCCTTCGTTTTCCTAATCAAAACAACAATCAACAGCAGTCAAACATTATTAATATTTATAAATATAAGGAAAAAGTATGAGAAAAAAATACTATTACTCTCACTCTGTGCATCGACAAGTCTCTTTGCACAGAATGAACTAGAAGAGCCTAAAGCACTTTTAGCACAACAGATAAAAACTACACAGGCACTGCAAAAACGTGTGGTACAACTGGAGAAAAAACAGGCTAAACAAGCCAAAGTAACAAAAAAACAAGCAAAAGAAGTACAGCAAGCTAAACAACAAATAGAAGTTGTACAAAACACACAACAACAAACGCCTACTACACAGACCACAGGTACCTTTAGCCAAAAATCATTTCTACCAGACATTTCGCTTATCCTAGATACAAGTTATGTAAGTCGAAACAAAAAAGATGAAGCATTAAACCACTTGGAAATTCCAGGCATTGCACATGGTATCATGGGTGAACATTCACATGGTGATGGGCATTCACATGCTCCGTTAAATGCGCATGATGGATTTAATCTAAA
>CAZQOC010000036.1:0-10280 GCA_964594745.1 uncultured Sulfurovum sp. | reverse complement strand
TGGCTATATCAAATAGATAGGCTGATGCATGAATACTCATGGGTTTAACTAGCGCAGCACTACCAAGTACGACAGTTGTGTTCGCCATGTTCGAACCGATGATATTTCCTATTGCCATATCTACCTTCCCTTTGAGTGCTGCAGCAATACTGACCGTTAGCTCAGGCAATGAAGTACCTAAAGAAACCATAATAATTCCGATAACCCATTCTGAAATACCAAAACTTTTTGCGATAGATGAAGCACTCTCTACAGTAAAATGTGCACCTACAATGACTAAAACAAGACCTGCCATAAGTACGGGAAGAGTTTTTATCCATGAAAATGTTTCATTGTCTACTATGACTATGTCTTCTTCTGGTATATTTTTGGCATCATTGAGTAGGAACATCAGGTACGCACCCATAAGTAAAA
The DNA here is from genome assembly GCA_964594745.1 of uncultured Sulfurovum sp. Lineage (GTDB taxonomy): Bacteria > Campylobacterota > Campylobacteria > Campylobacterales > Sulfurovaceae > Sulfurovum. The sequence goes on along the minus strand of CAZQOC010000036.1, from coordinate 9,866 downwards.
GAAGCAACATCGCATCAAAGCGTGAAATGACACCATCTATAATCATCAGTATGAAAACCAGTACAGGTACCAGTGCCCATGTACTGTCTTTAGCAAAAAAGTCTCTGTTAGGGTTAATGTTTTTGGCGATGAGAAAAACAGTTGCAAGGACAAGTGTGATGTTCAGTACATTGCTTCCTATGACATTGGCAATGGCCATATCTGCTTGGCCACTGTAGCTTGCAGCTATACTCGCAGCCATTTCAGGTAAAGAGGTTCCTAACGCAATCAGTGTTGCTCCTATAATAAACTCAGGTATATTAAACTTTAAAGCAATGCGTTCACTCTGTTCTATGAGCAAATCTGCTCCCCATATAAGTACGCCCATAGCGATAACAAAAATAACAAAATCCAAACTATTCTCCTGTTCTTACGATGAGACTTTTAGGTAAATCAAACTGATTGATAATGGCTTCTTCTCTTTGTCGCATTTCACCATTGTCTGTTTCATGGTCAAAACCAAGCAGATGAAGCATCCCATGAATGAAAAGTAAAGAGAGTTCATCCTGAACTGTATGCCCTAAAGCTTTGGCTTTTTCTTTCACATACGTCTCAGAAATAACAATACTGCCTAGTGGCATACCAAAGATGGACTGCTCAGTAAACGGTGCATCCATAGGAAATGAAAGTACGTCTGTACTTCTTTCTTTGCCTCGGTGCTCACTGTTGAGTGTCTTCATGGTGTTATCATCGGTGATGATGAGTTCCACTTCTTTCGTACTAAGCGTAGAGGCTATCTCTTCTAAGGGTGCGAGTTCAAAGCTCAGTGTTGTTTGATTATCCAAATCTATCATGCTCGAAGTTTACCCTAATCTTGGTAAAATAGCAGTAAAAGATTGATAGGACAACTCAATGACTAAACGATGTGTATGTATTATTTCAGGAGGCATGGACTCCGCGTTAAGTGCAAAAATAGCACAAAATGAAGGGTATGAGATCATCGCTGTACATTTTAACTATGGGCAACGTACAGAAAAAAAAGAACTAGCGTGCTTTCGTCAAGTGGCTGCTTCTGTCAATGCGGTCAAAAACTATGAGATAGACTTGCCTTTTTTTGAACAGATAGGCGCCTCTGCACTCACTGATAAAAGTATAGAAGTACCTACTGCTGGGCTAGAAGAGGGAGTTCCTGTGACCTATGTGCCATTTAGAAATGGTATCTTCCTCTCTATTGCTGCTGCTATTGCAGAAAAGCATGGTGCAGAGGCACTTTTCATCGGTGTGGTAGAAGAAGACAGTTCTGGGTATCCGGACTGTAGAGAAAGCTATATTGAAGAGATGCAAAAGGCGATCAACCTTGGAACGAAAGAAGAGACACAGCTAGAGATAAAAATGCCTTTGGTATCACTCAAAAAAAGCCAAATCGTACAAAAATCTTTAGAACTTGGTGTTCCACTAGAACATACTTGGAGTTGCTACAAAGAAGAAGAGAAGGCTTGTGGGGTATGTGATTCTTGTCGTTTAAGGCTCAAAGGCTTTGAAGAAGCAGGGAGAGTTGATCCCATCAAATATGCGATATAGTTATATTTCTCTTACGACTGTGTTGCTCTTAGTAGGGTGTGGCAGTACACATTATGTATATAAACAAAGCCATATTATTTCTCATCCTTTTCAGGCACCTAGACTACAAACTTCTACAAAATATGCTTATCTTGATGCTGTCAATACTATGCGTAGTCATGGACGTCGCTGTGGCAGTTTAGGGTACTTTTCTTCAGCACCTGCACTTCAATGGAATGATGCTTTATATCATGCAGCGTATGAACATAGTGCGGATATGTTAGAAAGTAATGCTTTTCAACATGGAGGCTCTTCTACGCGTTCAGACTGGACAGCGCAAGTGCAGCATTTGGGACGGGCGAGTAATTTTAAAGAACGTATTGAAAACAATGGTTATAAAAAATGGAAAAGATTGGCACAAAATATTGCATCAGGTATGCACACAGTGAAAGATACTATGCAACAATGGCAACTCTCGGAACATCACTGTGCCAATATTATGAATCCTGTATTTACAGACTTTGGTATGGCACATACAAAAAAGAAAGGGGAAAGGTTTTCAGACTACTGGACACAAAACTTTGCTGCGCACCAATAGTAAACTTACTTACGAACGCTTCTGGAATCCATTTGCAACAAAAGCAAACTCATATTTATGGGTAGGGTACTTAGATAGACCTTCTGACATAAATTGATTTCTAGTGATCTGTCTGTCCCAGAGTCTAAACATGAGGTCTTTAAACCATGCTTTTTTCTCAGGGGTGTCTAGTTCTATTTTATTGTATTTTGCATCATCTCTTGTACTAAGGGCTACTTTCATCATAGTGTTCTTAAAATTTGCAGATTTTGTTGCAGATGGTTTTTGGTATATTTGTGACTTAAAGGTCGGTGTACTTACTGTGTCCATAGTTGAACATCCAGTAAAACTTAAAGCGGCGATAGCAGGTAAAATAATGTATTTATTCATCTTTGTTCCTTTATATACTTATTGACTTTTTCCTAAATGTCATTGTAACAAAATCAAATAAAACTAGGTATGGCTATGTTATACTTTTTCTAAATTTAATAAGGTAGCTAAGATGAGAATTTATGCAAAATCTACAGAGGCGAAACAAGCCAAAGAACTTGTAGAAGAGTTACAAGCATATTTTGTTGGAAAACTAAATGATGTGAGTTATGAATTGGGTCAGAGAGAGGAGTTTGAGTCTGTTGAATGGGATAGAGATGGCGGTATCCATGGTGGTGGTGTTCGCTATGAGGCAAGAGACGAAACTATCTTTAACCGTGCTTCGGTCAATGTTTCACAGGTACATTACGATGAAGATGAAAGTAAAAAACTCTCTTCTGCCACGGCGATTTCTACCATCATACACCCACAAAACCCTCATGCACCCTCAATGCATATGCACATTTCATGGACACAAATGCGTGATGGAAAAGGCTACTGGCGCATTATGGGTGACTTAAATCCAAGTCTTAAAAACGATGTGTTTCAACGAGACTTTGAAATAGCACTGGAACGTGTGGCAGGGGAGTACTACGAAGAGGGGAAAGCACAGGGAGATAGATATTTTAATATCCCTGTACTTGGGCGTACACGTGGCGTAAGCCATTTTTACTTGGAAAACTTTAACACAGGCGATTTTGAAGCAGATAAAGCATTCGCTTTTGTTATGGGTAAAGCGATTATTGATGCTTACATCGGTATAACACTTCAGGCACTTCAGTATCATGTAGGGTATACACAAGAGGAGAAGGAAGCACAGCTTGCCTATCATACACTTTATTTGTTTCAGGTACTTACCCTTGACAGAGGAACCACTTCTGGACTGATGGTGCATGATCAAAATGATGTAGGGATTATGGGGTCTATTCCTTCTCATATCAACAAACCCCTGTTGTATAGTTGGCTAGAAAAAATGCCTAAACCACAAGATAAGCTACTTTTAGGACTGCTTGATGCATTGCCAGAGGGGCAAAAAGTATTGGTGGATGAGAGTGTGAAGAAACGTTTGGCAGATGCAGTCAGAGAACACTATAGCAAATATCCAGAGGCACTAAGTATGCAGGCTTCGGGAGAGATAGTGCCTTCTACTGTAGACAATCATAAGTAAATAAACTTTCCTTTTTTACGGTCTTTTTTGACTCTCTCGTAACTGTCTATGATGCTATTCATGGCTATGAATACGCCATGTTTTTCTACGGCTTGCATAAAACCATAGGCAGAAGCCAAATTTGCAGTGGCTTCTACAGGGTCAATACTATAAGGCACCATAGCACCACTAAGTACAATACATTTTTCAAGTTCCCCCTCAGCCAAATACTCAGCGGTAATATCCATCGTATCTGTCCCGTGAATGACCAGTATAGACTCATATTTTGATTGACTGATAGTGCCTAACAGTTCCAACCTGTCCTGATTGGTTATTTCCAGACTGTCTTTACCGATAATATTGAGTATTTCAAATTTGCAGAGCCATTTCTTGCTTAACTCTTTTAATGCATGTGCATCTTTATCTATCTCTAACATACCATTTTTGGGATTATATATTTTGTTAAATGTCCCACCAGTATTTATGATTAATATTTTTTCCATAGAAGCTCTTTCATTTTTATATTCTAATGGTAAAATAACATAATACTATTAGGAGAAGATTAATGATTATGAAAGGCAAAAAAGGTGTCATCTTAGGCATCGCCAATAAAAAGTCTATAGCCTACGGCATAGCAAAAGCCTGTCAAGAGCAGGGTGCGCAGATGGCTATCACTTTTTTAAATGAGCGTTTTGAGAAGAAATTGGAACCTATCGCTGAAGATCTTGACTGTGGGGCTAGACTTTATCCTTGTGATGTAAGTAAGCCAGAAGAGATTAAAGCACTTAAAGCGTCTTTAGAGAAAGATATGGGTCAGATAGACTTCATTGTACACTCTATAGCATTTGCTCCAAAAGAAGGGCTCTCTGGGCGATTTTATGACATAAGTAAAGAAGCATTTGAAGTGGCTATGGATATCTCAGTCTATTCACTCATTGAAATAGTGCGTGAGTTAAAGCCTATTTTATCTTCTAACTCTTCTGTACTGACACTCTCTTACTACGGTGGGGTGAAATATATTCCTAACTATAACCTTATGGGTGTGGCTAAAGCAGCATTGGAGATGACCACAAAATATTTGGCAGAAGACTTAGGTAAAGATGGCATACGTGTAAATGCCATCTCAGCTGGTCCCATAAAGACACTGGCTGCTGCGGGGATTGGTGATTTTTCTTTTATGCTCAAATGGAATCAATACCACTCCCCACTGAAAGAAAATGTGACCATCAATCAAGTAGGGAACTCTGGTATGTACCTGCTCTCAGACCTTAGCTCAGGCGTAACAGGTGAAGTGCACTATGTCGATGCGGGGTATAACATTATGGGTATGCCTGCAGTGGAGTTTGATGAAAATGGCAAACCTAAAATCGCTTGGGATGGAAACTAATTGAAAGACTCTCCCGAGTATTTAAAAAAGAAAGTATTTTTTGATAAAGTACTGACAATTTATGGACGAAATGCAGTGATGGAAGCACTGGATGATGAAGCCATCTCTATACATAAACTTCATCTCTCCAAGTCCAATAAAAACGCTGAAATATTAGAAAATATGAAATCGATAGCTTCAAAGAGAGGGATAGAAGTCAAATACCACGACAAACTATCTCTCTCACGTATCTCTAAAAATGCCAAACAAGATCAAGGCGTGGCTTTAGATATTGTGCTTGAACATTTCGGAAATGCAGAAGATTTTATATCAAATAATATTAATTATCGTATTATCGCTCTCGATGGTGTGACTAATCCTCAAAATTTAGGGATGATAATACGCTCTTGTGCCGCAGGCAATGTGGATGCAATCTTGCTACCTACCAAGGGTGCCGCACAAATCAGTCCATTGGTCATTAAAGCCAGTGTGGGTACACTTTTTAAAATGCCTATTATCAAAACTTCTAATCTGTCTCAAACCTTGGCATCATTTAAAAAAGAGGGTGCAGAGGTCTATACACTCTCTTCTCATGCTAACACACCTTACAAAGAACAAAGTTATGGGAACAAAACCATTTTTGTACTGGGCAATGAGAGTGAAGGAGTCAGTAAAGAAGTGGAAACTTTGTGCAATAAGAGTATAGCTATACCGATGCAAAGAGGCGTTGAGTCCCTCAATGTGGCAGTAACGGCTTCACTCCTTGCTTTTCTTTAATATCTCGCTTTCAATTGTGATATAATATTTTTATATGAAATGAAAGGAGTCACTATGTCAGAAGAAAAAAAAGATTTATTTGAAAAAATTGGGGTGGATATTAGTAAAGATAAAATCAACATAGATATTGCTCAAACTAAAGATTTTTTGTCTGCTTTGCAAGGATTGTTTCAAGACAAAGCAGAATCTCTTAAAAAAGATCTTGCCGAGGGTGAAGTCGATATGGCTGAAAATGTAGGCATTAAAGTAGATAAAGAGCATATTAATATTGATTTAACAAAAACAAAAAGTTTTATAGAAGAGTTAGGAAACAAAATTGAACACTTTTTAGGGGGAGATAGACAAGGCAGTAGACAATATAGACAAAAAATAATTATTATTATAAGTAATACTTTAGTAATACACAAAAAGTATGATGTTATGCACCTGCGTACTAAAAGGATTTTTATGTATAAAATGACTCAATTACTTTTTACAACATCTTTGTTGTTTTTTTTGGTAGCTTGTGGTAGTGGAGATGGTGGTACAATATATGGTGGTTCAGATACAAAACAAAAAGATGCCATTCAAACTATCGCTACATATGCTCAAAGTTCTACTGGACAACCCACAGTACAGGATTACCTTGATGCAGGTGTGTCAGGTGTAACAAACACCAATCTAGCAAATATTAATAATGAAATAAGAAAACACAGCTATGAAGATGTCGATGAAACGGTAGAAATACAGGAAGTTGTCGATGCCGTTATGGTTTCATGTATACAAGTAATTACCCATGCGTATAACCCTTCCACACAAGAGGAGAGAAATTTCCCAACACCTTGTGATGTCCCAGATGGCTGGATAGTTGGTACCTCTTTACCTGTATATGGCAAAGGCGGCTCTCACCCTGTCGCCCATCATGATGAAGTCGATGGCAATATGACGACGGTTTACTACCCTACAGATATTCCTGATAACACTAAAGTACCTGTTGTATTTTTTGCTTCAGGGTATGGCTCTGCAAATGCAAAGGACTACGAATCATTGTTGAGATTTGTCGCCAGTCATGGGTATTATGTGATCTATGCAAAACATGCATGGAGTAATGTCTTTGCAAATCTGGATAAAATGCTCGATGATGCCAATGGTATCCTCCCAAAAATAGACACGACACGTATAGGTGTAGTGGGACACTCTCTGGGTGGAGGGTATACCTTTAATATCTTGAAGCATTTTTCAGATAAGGGCTATGGAGAAAATGGTAGATTTATCATGGTGTTGGAAGGCTATTATGCGTACAACCTTACAAAAGAAGAGATACAAAATTTACCAGCAAATACAAATGTCATTATGCAACAGTATGGAGCGGGTGGCAACAATACAGTGAATAATACTGACCCTAGAATAACATTGACAGAATACTATTTGCTGGATTCTATAGCTGACTCCCAAAAAGACTGGCAAATTGTAGAAGATGCAGACCACCACTATCCTAAGGGAAGTGGAGACTATAGTACCATGCAAGGGGTACTAAAGCCCTTGGATGCACTTATGGCATACACATTCAAAGGTATAGAATCTGCGCATGATGTGGCACTAGAGCAAGGCAGTGATGATCCCTATCATTATGGTAGTGGCACACAAGAGGTTCATGACAGTGTTGACTATAAATACGCCTGTGATTATGACACTAATGTTGCTATAGATTATTGCGATATGGCACAATGGTATGCGAATAAACAGTTGATTCTTCATCAAAAAGGACATTGGCTTCCAAGTATGGCTGCCAATTTTGAAAAAAGAGCTGACTACATTAATACCTTGCCTTTTTCCGGATTTACTATGGTAGGGAATTCTTATACCAACAGGGTGATGGAGTCAAATACATCGCTGTTGTCCTACGATAACATCTGGGATGAAGTGAAAGGCGTAAAAGGCTTATATCCTACTAAATCAAATTTCCTCACAGTACATATGCATTTCCCTGGTGATGTTTGGGATGATGTGGTGTGGAATCATGTCATAGCCAATTTTAAAACATTGGCAAAAGTGGCTAAAAAACTGGGCTTTAGGGGTATTGTCTATGATGATGAACCCTATGATGTAGAGAGCCATAAGATGATTAATTATGACAAAGGAGGAGGAGAGTGGTTTGATGATAATGCGTATAGAAACCCAGATCATACATTTCAAGAGCATGTAGCCAAAATCACAGCACTTCATCAGAAAATTATGGAAGCGATGGTGACAGAGTATCCGTCCATAGATGTACTCTATTATCATTCTCCGGTTGAAGGGCATATTAAAGCCAATGATGGGATAGATGGGCATCCTGTCGTAGTACATGTAGGTTTAGAACGCCAACATGAGATGACAGGTGCCATATTTGTAGGACTCAAAAAAGGGCTTTCCCATCAGGCAACCTTGCATGATATGGGTGAAGACTATAGACTGCGTACACAAAAACATTTTGATGATGCCTATGATTGGCGTAAACATACCATCGCTTCAGATGCTACCAATGATGCGGTAGATGCCACGCAGTACTGGGTAGTCCCCCAAGAAGAGCGTGCCACATGGGCTAAAGAGGTAAATGTCGATTTTATGGTTTCCAATGAACCTTTGTCAAGTGAAACATATCCTGAATTTGATACCACCGACAAGGTAAGCTTAAATGACATGAAAACCACACTAGAACGCTCACTGGCGAAGAGTGACAAATATGTCACTTTCTACTCCGCCTCGTCATCAGACAATCAAAGAGGACTGGTACAGCTTGATTGGCTGAATGACCCTGCTATCCATGCAGATGATGGAAGTGACTATGCACTAGACCCTGCATGGAAAAGTATGGTACAAGATGTCTATGCGCATCATGTACTAAAATAGCTTTACTATAATCGCTCCTTTACTTCAAGGAACGATTATGCAAAATATGTCAATTTGACATATTTTTTCAACTCTTGATACTTTTTAGATATGATTATAATAATTTAGTATTTAGGAAGTACACATGTCTACAACCAACACCATCAAATGCCCAAACTGCGGTACCGATATTGACATCGATGAGATATTTTACCATCAAATAGAAGAGCAGTACAAGCAAAAAAACTTGGCAGAACAGAAAAAACTGCGTGATGAGGTAGAAGCTAAGCGTCAAGAGTATAAAAAAGCTTTTGACGAGCTCAAAAATAAAGAACGCTCCATGCAGGAGCAAAAAGAGAAGTTTGATGAGGAGTTGCGTAAGGCAACCAAAGAACAGTTACGCATAGAACGTGCCAAGCTTCAAGATGCGCTTAAGAGGGAACTTGTAGAAGAGCAGAGTGCGTCTATGGCGCTGCTTCAAAAAGAGCTAGAGGAAAAGTCCAAACAGGTACAGGAGCTCAATGCCTCTAAAGCCATGATAGAACAGCTCAAACGCGAAAAAGAAGAGCTCGCCTCAGCCGCGAAGATAGAAGCACAAAAGGCACTGAGCGATGAGCTAAAGGCTGAAAAAGAAAAACTTGCCAAACAAGCGCTGGAAGAGAAGGAATTGCTTACCAAGCAAGTGCTCGAGGCCAATGAACTAAAGCTCAAAGCCAAAGATGAGCAGATTGAGCAGATGAGAAGAGACATCGAAAGTGCCAAACGTAAAGCAGAGCAGGGAAGCATGCAGATACAGGGCGAAGCGCTCGAACTTGCCATAGAGTCATGGCTCAGTTCTCAGTTTCCGTTTGATACGGTCGACGAGGTCAAAAAAGGGGCATTCGGTGCAGACTGCGTGCAGACCATCCACACCAGAGAACTACAAAACTGCGGCATCATCTGCTATGAGTCCAAGAACACGAAAGCATGGAGCGACGGGTGGATAAGCAAACTCAAACAAGACATGCTCAAAGTGGGTGCAGACTTAGGGGTACTAGTGACTTCTGTCTATCCTAACGACATGGACAGGATGGGCTTTGTAGACGGTATTTGGGTCTGTAGTCTCGATGAGTTCAAAGGTTCTGCTTCACTTCTAAGAGAGAGTCTCATTCGTGTACACAAAAGTGTACAAAAAGAGGAGAACAGAGGCGACAAGATGGCACTGCTCTACAACTACCTGACAGGTAACGAGTTTGGCATGC
>CAZQOC010000035.1:0-10578 GCA_964594745.1 uncultured Sulfurovum sp. | reverse complement strand
CCTATTGTGGATGAGTTTGTTATTGCCCTTGGACCATGTGATGATGAGACGGAAGCTATGCTTTTGGCAATGCATGAACCGAAGCTTAAAATCATTCACACCCAATGGAATGACAAGATGAAAGATCGCGGGTATGTCTATGGACAGCAAAAAATGATAGCTCAATTTAACTGTACTGGTGATTGGGTTTTTTATCTGGAAGCGGATGAAGTAGTGCATGAAGATGATTTGACCACTATTCAAACAGCTATGCAAAACTATAAAGATGATGATGAAGTAGAAGCATTGGTTTTTGACTATATGCATTTTTATGGGAATAAAAATAGTTATTTATGGAGTCCAGGATGGTACAGAAGAGCGCCTAGAATCTTAAAAAATACTATTCGTTCTTATGCACCTGATGGACTGTTTTGGTTGGTATTGGAGAAAAACAAAGTAGGGCGATACCCTAAAGCAGCGTTGGTAAATGCAACGATGTATCATTATGGCTGGGTGAGAAGTGAAGAAGAGATGAATACAAAGAGCCAACAGGTGCAACAGTATTGGGATAAAATACATAAGGAGATTGATTATTCCCAAATTAGCCAAAATATCATCCAGGAATTTAAAGGTTTACATCCGAAAAATATGCTCGAATGGTTAGGAGATACAAAAGGAATATACAAGGCAGATCCTGATTATGTACCTAGCCGTAAAGAAAAAAAACATCAGTGGATGCTAAAGTTAGAGCATTATTTTGGGCTTGAACTAAGCAAGAAACATTATAAGCTTATACGGTAAGAATATGAAAATTTTTATTGAATTGCCCACTTGGCTAGGTGATTGTGTGATGACTACCCCTGCAATAGAGAACATCATTAAGCGTTATCCGCAGGTACGTATAACACTTTTTGGTACTTTTATCGCAACGGCTATTTTTCAAGAGCATCCCAATGTAGAAAAAATTATCATTGATGAGAGTAAGCAGTCGTGGGGTAGATGGTTTTGGCTGTATCGTATGGCAAGAGATTTACCAAGATTTGATAGAGCTATCTCTTTTAGATCTTCTTTAACCTCTAAAATTTTATTATTTTTTTTGAATGCTAGTGATAAGTTACTGTATCGAAAAGATAAAACAATGGAGAAGCATCAGGTACTTCGTTATAATGATTTTGTAAATGAAATATATGGAGACAAAAAGATAGCTGAAGACTTGAAAATAGTACTAACGCCGCAACATTATAAGAAGCCAACGTTAGGGTTGAATCCAGGGGCATCCTATGGAAGTGCAAAACGTTGGTACCCTGAAAAGTTTGCAGAGGTAGCTAAAGCATTAAGTTCTAAATATGATATTATCATCTTTGGAGGAGTAGCAGAGGTGGATATGGCTAATGATATTGAAACTAACCTTCAAAAAGAAAATGTAGCTTGTGAAAATATAGCAGGGAAAACAAGCATTAAAGAGTTATGTCAAAAGATAGGAGGTTTAGACCTCTTTGTTACAGGGGATAGTGGACCAATGCATGTAGCAGCTGCATATAAAGTTCCTACAGTTGCCATCTTTGGTCCAACCAAAGACAAAGAGACCTCTCAATGGATGAATCTACAAGGTGTTATTGTAAAACGGGAGATGGAATGTGCACCATGTATGAAAAGGGTTTGCCCTTTGAAGCATCATGAATGCATGAAGTTTATTGAGGCTTCTGATGTTTTAGAAAAGGTTACGACAATTCTTCATCAATAATCTGACAAATTGTATGTCCGAACAAAATATGCATTTCTTGAATACGAGGTGTGTCGCGTGAGGGTATGACAAGGTTAATATCACAGACATTATTCATCGTGCCACCATCACGTCCTGAGAAGCCAAGGGTTAGACAGCCAAGTTCCTTGGCTAGCTTGAGTGCGGAGACAATATTTTCAGAGTTTCCTGAAGTGGAGATACCTATGAGCAAATCACCTTTATTGGCGAGGGCTTCAACTTGTCTGTCAAAGACACGGTGGTAGCCATAGTCATTTCCTATGGCTGTAAGGGCTGAAGTATCTGTAGTCAGTGCAATACTAGGCAAACCTCTACGTTCGGTCTTGTATCGTCCTGTAAGCTCTGCTGCGATGTGTTGTGCATCAGCTGCACTTCCTCCATTGCCACATAAAAGGATTTTATTTCCTTTTTTTAAAACCTCCACAGCCATAAGAGAAGCTTTTTCTAAATCTTCTTCCATGTTTCCGATGACAGCCTGTATGGTCTCTAAATGTTCCTCCAATTCTCTAGCAATAGTTGTTTTCATGATTATCCTTTATGCGTTCTATAGTCTTTGTCGTACTTTTACCATCAACAAAATCAACCAGTTTTAACTCATCGGCGATGTCTTGCCCTACCACTTCTTTACCTTTATAGTCTCCACCTTTAACCAAAATGTGAGGTTGTACAGCTTTGATGAGCTCATAAGGAGTATCATCGTAAAATTTTACTACATAATCAACAGCTTCCAAAGATGCTAAGATGTAGGCTCTGTCATCCTCTGTATTTACGGGACGTGTAGGTCCTTTTAGGCGACTTACACTTTCATCTGAATTTAGACCTAGAATTAAGACATCACCATAAGATTTTGCTTTTTCTAAATACTTAACATGCCCTACATGCAAAATGTCAAAACAGCCATTGGTGAAAATAATTTTTTTGCCTCTTTTTTTAAGCTCAGCACTAAGAAAGGCTATTTCTTCCATCGTTTTAATATGGGAATCACTGGTGGATTTGTTTAAGCTTGATTTATACTCTATAATCTCATTGAGTGTAGCGGTGGCTGACCCCATTTTGCCTACGACCACCCCTGCAGCCAGGTTTGCAAATTTTACAGCTTGGTCTATGTTGTATCCTGCTGCCAAAGAAAAACCAAGGGATGCAAGGACAGTATCACCTGCGCCTGTGACATCATAGACTTCTCTGGCCACTGTGGGCAATATACGTAGAGTCTCATCATAAATAGCGATACCGTCTTCACTAAGGGTAATCAGTGAGACAGATAAATCACAGGTTTCTTTGATTTTTACAATAGAAGATTCGAGACTAGTTGCATCTTTTATCTCTATTTGTGAAGCCAGGATAGCTTCTTTTTTATTGGGGGTGAGAAGGTAGGCACCGCTGTACTTCGTGTAGTCGGCACCTTTGGGATCTACGAGTACTTTTATATGTTGTGTATTGGCTAGCTGTATGATAGCTTGCGTAAGTGCAGGGGTCAAAACCCCTTTACCATAGTCAGAAAGTAAGATAATGTCATATGAGGCAATTGTCTCTTCTAACTGTCTAATGATAGTATTTTGCATAGTTAAAGAGATATCTTCAGTACTCTCTTTGTCGTAGCGGACTACCTGTTGCTGTGAAGCGATAATACGACTTTTTTTGGATGTATTTCTTCCGTGTTGTGTATATAATAAATCATCAGATAATCGAATATCATGAAGTAAGGCACGTAACTCTTTCGCATTGGCATCATCTCCCACGACAGAGATGACATCTATTTTGGCACCTAAAGCAGAGAGGTTGTGTACAACATTTCCCGCGCCTCCTAGTGCAGAGGTTTCTTTGTCTATCGCTACTACTTGCACAGGTGCTTCAGGTGAGATACGCTCACAATTACCCCAAAGATAATGATCTATCATCAGATCACCAATGACAAGTATATGAGGCACTTTATCTTTAAGCGCTATCATGAACTATTTTACTTCTGTTTCATAGGTAAATTTGATGGCATTTATATAGTCCTTGATGCCTTCTTCAAGTTCCCATTTTGGGCTATATCCTAAAAATTCTTCAGAGGTAGAAATATCTGCTTGGGTATGCATTTGGTATCCTGTAAAGGGGTTAGGGAAGTACTCGGTACCATAATCAGTGCCTAGCTCTTTTTGTAAAATATCTGCAATGTCTTGAAAAGATCTAGGTTTGGATGTTCCTATATTGTATACACCTGATTTTTTAGTACTACAGGCTTTGATATTGGCCTGAATAACATCTTTGATGTAGACAAAATCACGTAGAATGTTGTCACTTCCCTCAAAGAGTCTAGGTGCTTTTCCTGCTAAAATTTGATGTCCAAATTGGATGACAGTAGAGGACGTTTTATTTTTAAAAAATTCTCTTTCACCATAGACATTAAAATATTTCAGTCCTACGATAGTCATATTAGGATTTTCTTTCATGTATTGGTAGGCTATTTGATCCATGGCATACTTAGAGAAACCATAAGGATTTTCTGGGGCTTCTATTCCTACTGTTTGAGGAGAGGGCTGAGAACCATAGGTTGCTGCCGAAGAAGCATACACAAGTGTTGCTTGCATCCTTTTTGCCATATCAAGCAAGGTGTAAAAGCTATTTACATTGGTCTTCATGACTATTTCTTGGTCATAGACTCTTGTGTCGGAGATGGCTGCTTCGTGGAAGATATAGTCAAAGTCATAAGCCAGGAGCAATGTCATATCATTTTTATTGTTCAAATTGCCACAAATTATATTGCCGTGAAAACCTGTAAGGTTTTTGTAGTGTCCAAAACTTTTTAAGTTACCATTTGAAAATGTCTCTTCACTTCTAAAGCAGTCAAAAATAACAATCTTGGCATTGGGAAAGTGGTCTTGAAAATAAAATGCTAAATTAGAGCCTATGAATCCTGCTCCACCTGTAATAAGTATGGTTTTGTTGTTGAAGTTTATGTCGTTGTATTTCATGCTTTTATTATATCGGGATTTTCTTCTAAAAACTCTGAGCAAGAAGCAATCGAAGTGAAAAAGTAGTCACAATGCTCAATATTTTCATCACCAATAGCAATACGATGCGCGATACCCGCATTTTTTGCAAAATCTATGTCGCTCTGCTTGTCGCCTATCATCCATGAATTTGAAAAGTCTATAGCATGTTTTTTTGCCATATCTGCTATCATCCCAATGGCAGGTTTGCGGCAGTGACACTTTGCTTCTGGTGCATGAGGACAGTGGTAAACTTTTGTGATGTTGATGCCTTCATTATGTAACATTTCCAGCATACTTTCTGTTACATTTTGAAAGTCCTTTTCACTATAGTATCCTCTGCCAATACCAGACTGGTTTGTGACTATAAAAAGCAGGTAGTTGTGCTGTGTAAAGAGGCGGAGTAAATCAAAGATACCTTTGGTAAACACAAAGTCTTCCATCTTGAAGACATAACCGTGGTCTATGTTTATGACACCATCACGGTCCAAAAAGAGGGCTTTTTTCAATACTGATCCTTTGTGTATGTAATAAAAACACAATACATAAAATAATCAACCAAGTCAATATCATCGTAATCCAAATATGACTAAAAAAATAATCTGTTCTTGCTGATTCTCTGGCTACTACAATAATGACACTTTGTTAATTGTATCCAATAAATATTATTTATTTAAGAGGAATCGTTAAAAAGTTTTATAAATTATTTTGGCATAAGTGTATGCTTATAGACCAAAGACGAGTCTCATTTCCCCCAGTATAAAATAATATTAGCTATGTTTATATTCCTTAGAATAAAAATGATTTGTAGCTTCAACAAATCCATCAACGGATCCACAGTCAAAACGTTTCCCTTTAAATTTAAAAGCTATGACATTACCTTGCTTTGCTTGTTCTAGCAAGGCATCGGTAATTTGGATTTCCCCACCTTTGCCTGGTTGCGTATGACGGAGGATATCAAATATATCTGGTGTTAAAATATAGCGACCAATAATTGCCATATTTGTTGGGGCATCTTTTGGTTCAGGTTTCTCAACCATGTCTGTAACTCTGTATGTATCATCCGTATCGTCTACTAAATCTCCAGCGATAACACCGTATTTGTTAGTATCTTTCATCGGTACCTCTTCTATGGCGACAACAGAACATTGGTATTTATCATAAACTTCTATCATTTGTTTAAGTACAGAATCTTTTTCATGGGTACAAAGATCATCAGCAAGAAGCACTGCAAAAGGTTCATCACCTATGAGTGTTTCTCCTGTGAGTATGGCATGACCAAGCCCCTTCATTTCTATTTGACGGGTATAGGAAAAAGTACATGTAGTAATGAGTGATCGTATTTCAGCAAGGAGATTTTCTTTTGAGCCACCTTTGATTTGATGTTCTAATTCATACGAGATATCAAAGTGGTCTTCTATAGCACGTTTCCCTCGACCCGTGATAATGGCCATGGTATGAATACCAGCTTCAACAGCTTCTTCTACACCATATTGGATGAGTGGTTTTGTTAAGATAGGTAGCATCTCTTTGGGTGTCGCTTTTGTGGCAGGCAAAAAGCGTGTACCATAACCTGCTGCGGGGAATAAACATTTTTTAATCATTTTTAACTCTTTCCCTAAAATATAAAATGATTATATCTAAAGTAACGTTATAGATGAGTAATACCTATTATTGCCCTTGATTTGTAATGCCACAGAAGTCTAAATTTGTTTTAATCCCTAAATCCCTAAACTCTTTATGTGCTACTAGAAAAGTAACCACATCAGCTTCTTCAAGCGCATTTTTATACTCCACAATATCAAATGCATCATAGGTAGAAATATTTGGTTCTACTGCTAGAATATTAAGCCCCTCTGCAATAAGTCGTTTTGTAATGTAGAGTGCGGGGGACTCTCTAAGGTCATCGATATTAGGTTTAAAAGCCAGTCCCATACAGGCAACCTTTGCCTTTCTCCCATGTGCCGTTTCAAATTTTAAAGCTTCATTTTTTATTTTTTCTATAGCCCATTCTGTTTTGTAAGTGTTCACTTCTCTGGCAGTACGGATCATTTTTGCATCTTCCCCACCTGCATGCACAATAAACCATGGATCAACAGCGATACAGTGACCACCGACACCTGCTCCAGGTTGCAAAATATTTACACGAGGATGACGGTTTGCTAAGGAAATAAGTTCCCATACATCAATATCAAACTTGTCACAAAGAATAGAAAGTTCATTGGCAAAGGCGATATTTGTATCTCTAAAACTGTTTTCTGTCAGTTTTGCCATTTCAGCAGTTTTGGCATCTGTAGAGAGGACTTCACCTTTTACGAATGTATTGTAAAACTCTACCGTCTTTTTTGTAGCTTCGGGGGTAGTTCCTCCTACGATACGGTCATTTTCCACGAGTTCGCGCATGATGTGCCCAGGTAACACACGTTCTGGACAGTGGGAAATGTGGAGTTTAGAAGTATCTATGCCTTCTTCCTTGAGTACATTTTCTACTGTATCTGTAGTGCCCACAGGTGAGGTGGATTCTAAAATAACTAGATTTCCTTCTTTTAAATAGGGTACGATGGATTTTGTAGCAGAAATTACATAGTCAATATTTGGTACATATCCTTCATGAAATGGAGTAGGTACAGCTATAATAAAAACATCAGCTTCTATAGGCTTGATATCAGCATGAAGATGTTTACTATTAACGGCTGCTTTTACAAAAGTATGTAAATCAGGTTCAACAATGTGTATGTCGCCACGGTTAATAATATTAACCGTATCTTGTACAACATCTACACCGTGAACGTCATACCCTCTATTTGCTAGAAGTGCAGCCGTTGGAAGACCTATATATCCTAGACCTATTACACATATTTTACGTTTTGTCATCGATTTCTCCCTTTAAGATAGTTTATAATTTTTTCACAAGCATGTCCATCACCATAAGGATTACTAGCTTGACTCATTTGCATATAAGTTTCTTTATCATCTATGAGTTTTTGTGCCTCTTGCAAGATGAGCCCAGTATCAGTTCCTACAAGTTTAACTGTTCCAGCTTCTAAGGCTTCTGGACGTTCCGTGGTATCACGCATAACAAGTACAGGCTTGCCTAAAGAGGGAGCCTCTTCTTGTACACCCCCACTGTCCGTAATGATGAAGTATGATTTGTCCATCATATAAATAAATTGTTCATATTGCAGTGGAGTGATAAGATAAATATTTGAGATATCAGAAAGCAATTCTTTTACAGGTTTTTGTACATTAGGATTTAGATGTACAGGGTAAACTATATCTATGCTAGGATTATTAAGAGCGATTTCTTTTAGTGCCATACAAATATTGATAAATCCTTGACCATGATTTTCTCTTCTATGCCCTGTAACTAAAATGATTTTTCTGTCTTCTTTAAGTCTGTAACCTAAGGCAGACAGTTGACGGATGATATCTGACTCTAGTTGATTATTTGACTGTATCTTTTCTAAGGCCCAAAAGAGTGCGTCAATAACAGTATTGCCTGTAACAACAATACTTTGTTGCCCAATATTTTCTTTTAAAAGATTCATTTCACTGGTTGTTGTAGGTGCAAAGTTATAAGCAGTTATTTGTGAAGTAAGTTGACGGTTTGCTTCTTCTGGCCAAGGTGAATAGATATCTCCTGTACGTAGTCCTGCTTCTATATGAGCAATAGATATTTGTTGATAAAAAGAAGCAAGGGCTGCTGCAAAAGTGGTAGAGGTGTCTCCATGTACAAAAACGATATCAGGTTTAAATTCAGTTAATACAGGTTTCATACCCAATAGTACATTGGATGTTACATCATAAAGGTCTTGACCTGGCTTCATTATGTCTAGGTCAAAGTTTGGAGTGATTTCAAAAAGATCAAGAACTTGATCTAACATTTCACGGTGTTGTGCTGTAACACATACTTTAGTTTCAAAATTATCAGGATATTTTTGAAACTCTTTGACAAGTGGTGCCATTTTTATAGCTTCTGGGCGAGTACCAAATACTATTAATATTTTTTGCATTATAGTTTCCTCCATATTAAGACAATTGTATCTAAAGTAACGTTACACAAGAATTACCTGCTCTACCTAAAGTGAACTCAACTTTTTCTTTAAAATAATTTTACCTGCTTCAACGCCTGGTTGGTCATAGGTATTGACATCAATAAGTTCTCCTACTATAGATGTCAATATCTCATAATAATAGATAAGTGAACCCATATTTTTTTCATTGACTCCTGAGAGTGAAATGCTGTCCAATGGAATATCTTCTTCTAAAAGTGCTTCGAGCACAGAATCACACTGAAAATTAATGAGTTTTGAAAAAGGAAGTGTATTTAAACTGTCTAAAGATTCAAGATGCTTGAGTGTAATATCTGGTATAGTAATATCATCTTGAAAATTTTCTATTTTAATAAACGTAACAGACTTATTCCTTGTACCCTCCATAAGTAATTGCAAAAAAGAATGCTGGTCTTTTGGTCCTATAAGTCCTATGGGAGTAAGACCAACATTGAAGGCACTTCTTCTTTGTCTTTTCCCTAAACTCTCACCCCATAGTTGCACATACCATTCACAAAAATATTTGAGAGTTTCAGAGTATGCAAAGATACAATTGATACGATACTGCCCATGATGTCTTGCATAAAAGACAGCTTTTTTTAAGAGAGTTTTCTTAATATAGCCAGCTTCAAAAAAACTTTTTCGTATTATATTTGCACCATTCAACAAGGATTGTATATCTATACCACTTAAAGCTAAGGGGACTAATCCAACAGATGAAAGCACGGAAAATCGTCCTCCTACATTTTCTGGAAGATGAAGTACTTCTGCTTTGATCTCTTGTGCATATTTTTCAAGTGGTGAATTATGATCTGTAATGAAAGTATAGTGATTAGGATCATTTTGTAATGAATAAATATATTTATAAATTGCAAAAGTTTCTACAGTTGTACCAGATTTTGAAATAACGAGGAAATGTGTTTTATCTAAATTTATTTTAGATAATAGATTTGTAATATTAATAGGATCTGTACTTTCAAAAAAATAAAGTTTACGTTTGAGTTTTCGGACAGGCTTTATAAATTCATAAACAGCCTTAGCACCTAGAGAACTGCCTCCTATGCCTATGACTGCAATATTTTCAATAGCATCTGAAATACTTTCACCATAGCTGAGTATAGAAGAGATATCTTGTTCAGGGAGGGAATAATAACCTACAGTTTTTTGTTCTTCACATATGGCGTCAAATGCTTCTTCTTGTACCTTTTTGTTTTTGAGTTTAAAGTAGAGTTTATTTTTCATAACAAGCCTTTAGCCCGCGTTATAAGCTTGGCTACTTCTGTCTCATACATTTTTGCCAATACTTCATCGGTAGATTCAAAGCGTGTCACAAGGACAGGCGTGGTGTTACTCGCACGCACAAGCCCCCAGCCTTTTTCAAAGTTGATACGTACCCCGTCTACATCAATGATATTGAGCATTTTGGGAAAGTCTTCTGGAGGGTTTTGCAGTAACTTTTTAATTTTATCAATAATGAGAAACTTCTCTTCCTCTGTTGTTTCTACTTTTATCTCTTCTGTTGAGAAAACTTGAGGCAGGGCATCTAGTTCTTTGTCTAAGTCAATGCCGTCTGCAACAAGTTCAAGCATTCTCAGAGTGGCATAAATAGCATCATCGTAACCAAAGTAGCGGTGTTTAAAAAAAATATGCCCAGAAACTTCACAGGCAAGGTCTGCATCTGTTTCTTTCATTTTAACTTTCAAGTTAGAGTGACCAGTTTTATACATGATAGCAGTTGCCCCTCGGCGTTCAAGTTCATCATACATTACCTGAGAACACTTCACTTCTCCTATTACTGTAGGGTTTTGTA
>CAZQOC010000034.1:0-11315 GCA_964594745.1 uncultured Sulfurovum sp. | reverse complement strand
TTCTATACGTGGTCTTCTTGCCATTTGTGACTCCTTGTTGGAGTATAGCGTAGGCTTGATTAGGTTATCATTATCACCTGACCCCTATGCCTCTCTTGCCATGTCAACACTTCACCAATTAACCAAAAAGTAGGCAAAAGTTCTGCTCTTAAAAACGTTTGAGCATTATATATCCCCACAGTTAACCAAATATTTCCACTATATTCACTTTTACTATTAAGTATACTAAGAGTTTGGAAATTGCGAACTTTTAAGGACACTATCTGGAGAAATAAGAGATATAAAATTACGTAATGGAAAAGGGGAACCAAGTCCCATGTTTGTAATCTCATCATTACATACAGATAACAAAAGTATAGATTTGCCTAAAGATGAAATTATACATGGTGATAATTATCATATTACTAAACATTTATTAGAAGATGATGGGTATACTTACACAATAAATGGTACTTGTGAAATAGTGTTTAACTCTTTACAAAGGTTGAGAGGCTCTAGAAACTGTAAAAGAAAAACAAATTCAAAGAAGCAAGAAATCTACTGTACTAATGATATGAAAGTATGTAAAACTCAAGATGAGATTATTAATAAAGTAAAACTCAATTTTTCCTCGTTCCCACGTTGCACGTGGGAATGCATACTTCACTCCAACTACCAAAAACGCTCAACCTCCAACAATACACCTCACAAACCTCACACAATTTTACAGCATACTCTAAAAAATACTTAGGAGTATGTAGTATGAAAAAAATAATTTTATATATGACAGCAACTGTAGCTGTTGTGGCATTAAATGGATGTGGTGGGTTGGTATATAGTGATGACTACTATAGTGACTATGTAGGAGATGATCTTACCACACTGTTTTTGGTAGATGAACGAGGACTTTCCTATGCAGATATACCATACAAATGTGATTCTATGACACGATGGAGTCATACAGCACCCAATGGAGAGTTTTCTTTTATTCAACATGAATATTGTGAATTTGATTTTAATGGGCTAGATGGTAATCATGACTTTACAGATGATGAAATAGTACGTATCGTTGATGATAGAAATTCAGGTAAAGGTGGCATAGAATATGGCTGTGAATCTTTTGGCGTTTCTTCAACGTTTAATGATGGTAGTTTTGATTATGACCAAGATGATGTTTGTACCTTTTACCTCTAAATAACCACATTTACGATAAAATATCTCCAATTAATTAAAGAGCTTCAAACCAATAGATGGTTGGCTCAATTGTAGGATATTAACCCATGGATATTAGAAAATCATTTCTAGACTTTTTTCAAAGTAAAGGACACCAATTGGTGCCTTCATCTCCCCTTGTACCTGATGATGCGACATTGATGTTTACCAATGCCGGTATGGTGCAGTTTAAAAACATTTTTACTGGCGTTGCACCTATCCCTGACATACCACGTGCGACATCGAGTCAAACCTGTCTCAGAGCTGGTGGAAAACACAATGACCTTGACAATGTAGGCTACACTGCGCGCCACCACACTCTTTTTGAAATGCTCGGCAACTTTTCTTTTGCAGACTATTTTAAAGAAGAGGCAATTGCCTACGCTTGGGAGTTTATCACCGATGAAAAATACCTTAATCTCCCTATTGAAAAACTATGGGTAACGGTACATGACTCCGATGATGAAGCAGAGGAGATTTGGAGCAAATATATAGCTAAAGAGCGTATTATGCGTTTTGGAGACAAAGACAACTTCTGGCAGATGGGTGACACTGGACCATGTGGGCCATGTTCTGAGATTTTTTATGATCAAGGTGAAGAGCACTTTAATACTCCTGAGGACAAAATGGGCGGAGAGGGTGACAGATTTTTAGAGATCTGGAACCTGGTATTTATGCAGTACTTCCGTGACGAGACAGGTACACTGACTCCTTTACCAAAACCAAGTATCGATACAGGTATGGGGCTTGAACGTGTTGTGGCTATCAAAGAGGGTAAACTTAACAACTATCACTCATCACTCTTTATGCCGTTTTTAGACAAGATCGGTGAATTGGTAGGTGCAAAATATGACTTTGATGCACCAAATTCTGCATCGTACAGAGTCATCGCAGACCACTTACGTTCATGTTCTTTCTTGTTAGCACAAGGTGTGAACTTTGACAAAGAGGGGCGTGGGTATGTGCTTAGACGTATTATGCGTCGTGCGATTCGTCATGGTTATTTGTTAGGACTACGTGAACCGTTTATGTATAAATTAGTCGATACCTTAGTGGAGACAATGGGTGAGCAGTATGACTATCTGCCTAAACGAAGTGAAGCGATTAAGACCTCTATGAAAACGGAAGAAGAGCGTTTCTTCATGACTATCGAAGCAGGGATAAAACTCTTTAACGAAGAGCTTAAAAATACTAAAGACGTATTCAACGGTGAAGTAGCCTTTAAACTTTACGATACTTATGGTTTCCCACTTGACCTTACAGAAGACATGCTTCGTGAAAAGAACATCAAACTTGATATGGATGCGTTTAATGCCAAGATGGATGCGCAAAAAGCACAATCAAAAGCTGGCTGGAAAGGTACGGGTGATGCAGCTACAACGGGTGATTTTAAAGCGCTTAAAGAGAAGTTTAATGTCAACGAATTTGTAGGCTATGAGACCACGACTACCGAGGCAAAAGTGCTTGCACTGCTTGATGAAAACTTTAAGCAGACGCAAAGCATAAATGGTAAAGGTTGGGTGCTACTAGATAAAACACCATTTTATGCAGAATCAGGTGGACAAGTTGGAGATAGAGGTGCCCTTCGACATGCTCAGGGAACGGTGACTGAGCCTGTCGAAGTCCTTGATACTAAAAAATTCCTAGATATGAACCTCTCAGAAGTGAAAGGAAAACTTCGCGTAGGTGATGAAGTAGAAGCGGTGGTAGATAACAATCGTGCAGAGATAGCAAAACACCACTCTGCCAC
Source organism: uncultured Sulfurovum sp. (assembly GCA_964594745.1). GTDB lineage: Bacteria > Campylobacterota > Campylobacteria > Campylobacterales > Sulfurovaceae > Sulfurovum. The sequence goes on along the minus strand of CAZQOC010000034.1, from coordinate 8,374 downwards.
ACACTTGCTTCATGCAGGACTTCGTGCGATACTGGGTGATCATATTGCTCAGGCAGGTTCACTCAATGATGACAAACGTTTACGTTTTGACTTCTCTCACCCTCAGGCAATGACCTCAGAAGAGATAGCCAAAGTGGAAGAGTGGGTTAACGATAAAATAAGCCGTGCTATTCCGGCAAAAACAGAAGTGATGAGCATAGAAGAAGCGAAAAAAACTGGTGCGATGGCACTTTTTGGTGAGAAGTATGGTGATGAAGTACGTGTGGTAAGCATGGGTGATGCCTCTACAGAGCTTTGTGGGGGTACACATGTGAATAACGTAGCACAGATTGGTCTGTTTATGATCACCAAAGAATCGGGTGTATCGGCAGGGGTGAGACGTATAGAGGCCATCTGTGGTAATGCAGCAGTCGAAGCTGTTAAAGCTTTGCGTGATGAATTGAACGAGGTTAAAACGGAGCTTAAAAACACCAATCCTCTAGCGGGCATTGCAAAACTCAAAGAGCAGATAAAAACACTTAAGTCTGAGGTGCAAGCAGCACAGTCAGCAACAAAAAAAGAGCTGAGTGTTACAGAGCTTAAGGGTGTAAATGTGATTGTAGAAGAGGTGGAGACAGGGGATATTAAAGAGCTTATCGATGAAGCGAAAAACAAGTATCCTAACATTGCTATTATGCTTTTCCAAAAGAAAGGTGATAAGGTGATGCTAGCCTGTGGTTCAAAAGAGACAAACATCAAAGCAGGAAACTGGATCAAAGAGATCGCACCTGTATTGGGTGGTGGTGGCGGTGGTCGCCCAGACTTTGCACAGGCTGGCGGGAAAGATGCTTCTAAAATACCTGAAGCTATACAAAAAGCATTGGCTTACTTGGAGGAAAATCTATAATGGTTGAATTTTTTGCAAACAGTGGACATTTTATTGTATTTTTACATGTACTCTCAGCGATAATCTGGGTAGGCGGGATGATTGCTATGCGTGTGGCAGTGCACCCTGTGGTATCTCGTGGTGGAGTCACCGCTGCACAAATGCTTCAAAGCAATAAAATAGCAGATATCCTCGAGCCTAAACAACGATTAGGCATTACCTTGCAAACCGTAGGACGACTCTTTAATTTAGTAATGCCCTTTATTATTATTTTATTTGCTACAGGGCTTATTATGGCGATTGCATTGGGTGGACATCATGGTGAAATGAAAGTACTGTTTGTGAGTAAAGAAATCATCTGGACGCTTATGGTCGTGAACTTTACTTTCATGTATATCAGACGTGCAAAAGCATGGACACTGTTCAATGCGGGTGACATTAAAGCAGCAAAAGCCAAAATGAAATGGATGGCAAATGTTTTACTGCCTGTAAATATCGTACTTGGTTTGGTCGCACTTTGGATGGGTGTAGCGCTTAGAGGACTGTAATGCAAATATGTCTTTGTTCCCAGTCTGAATCTCGTGCTTTACTCCTGAATAATTTTGGTGTTGACTTTATACAAAAAGCACCAGCATATGATGAAGAACAAATCACCACGACTATCGCCAAAGACTTTGTCTATACTGCCAGTAAAGGCAAGTTAGAATCTGCTGTACGTGAGTTTGGTTTGGAGATGCCGTTACTTTGTGCCGATACAGTCATTGCCGCTGCAGATGGGAGCATCTTGCGTAAAGCCAAAGATATCGCAGATGCCAGACGTATTTTAAACATACAGAGTGGTTCGACGATTTCTATTATATCTTCGCTTCACTACCGTTCAAAAACACTGGCTTTTTCAGATATCTCTGCAACACACTATCATTTCTCAACCTTTCAAGAGGATGATTTGGAAGCGTACTTAGAGAGTGGACTGTGGCAGGGTAAAGCAGGGGGATGTATGGTAGAAGGTTTTTGTAAAAAATACATTAAGTCAGTTGATGGTTATGAGAGTACGGCTATGGGCTTGCAGGTAGAAACACTCCTGCCTTGGATTTAAACCCAAAAATATGACAATTTGAAAGATTTTTTACTTTAACTTTTTCATTATAATATAATCCTTTTATTGAAATAAAAGGATATAATGATGACTATACATAATCAACAATTTAGGCAACTAATTATGAATTTATCTCCCATTAAACATCCCTTATCAAACTCAAATAGACTATATCGAACGATTGATTTATTTGCTGGTATTGGTGGTATACGTTTAGGTTTTGAACAAACTGGTCGTATAAATAATATTTTTTCTGCTGAAATTGATAAATATGCTTGTCAAACGTATTATGCAAATTTTGGTGAAGAAGCACAATTCGATATCACAAAAATTGATGAAAAAAAATTAAAAGACTTTGATATTCTTCTTGCAGGATTTCCTTGTCAAGCATTTAGTATTGCAGGTAAAAAAGCTGGTTTTGAAGATACAAGGGGAACACTTTTTTTCGATGTAGCACGTATTATTAAAGAGAAACAACCTAAAGCTTTTTTATTGGAAAATGTAAAAGGGCTTGTTCATCATGATAAAGGAAGAACATTTAAAACGATTATGAAGGTTTTAAAGGAAGATCTTGGTTATACAGTGGAGGCAAAATTATTAAATGCAAAAGATTTTAATGTACCACAAAAAAGAGAACGTATTTATATAGTTGGGTTTAAAGATAAGTGTGATTTTACATTTCCAAAATCTATAAAATTAGAAAAAAATGTTCAAGATATTATGGAAAATAAAAAAGTATCAGGTAAATATTATCTTTCTACCGTGTATTTGCAAACACTCATAAATCATAAGAAAAGACATGAGAGTAAAGGGAATGGATTTGGGTATGAAGTATTAGATAAAAAAGGTATTTCTAACACCTTACTTGTAGGAGGTATGGGTAGAGAACGTAATCTTATTTATGATAATAGATTGACTGATTTTACTCCTGTGACGAATATAAAGGGTGAAATTAATAGAGAATATATAAGACGCTTGACACCAAGAGAATGGGCAAGATTGCAAGGGTTTCCTAATACTTATAAAATTCCTGTGAGTGATGCACAAGCCTATAAACAATTTGGTAATTCAGTGTGTGTACCTGTGATTCATGCCATAGCCATAGAAATGATAAAAATGTTAGATATGCAAGCAGAAAAAATTATTGAGAAGGTAAGTGCATGAGTACTGAAAAAATATTTTTAGAAAAAGAAATTGTAAAGGGAAAGAGTACAAAAGCATTAGCAGTGTTTGCCAAAGTAATTCCTGATTTTAGAGTATTAAAAGACATGGAACCTGCTGAATATATTAGTAGACTTTGGGATAAATATCAAGATGAGTTTCATGAAGACAATAGTGTCAACGGTAAGATTCTTGAATATATTCTTATTTCGTTATTAATCAATAAAAATATTATACCTCACTATATCCAGGCAAAAGTTGCCTTTGTTCCTAATGTTGATTTTGATTTACTTATTTATTCTAAAGAAAAAATGATTGCATTAAGTGTTAAAACATCTTTAAGAGAACGATATAAACAGGCTGATTTGGAAGCGATAGCACTGAAATATGTACATAGAAAAGCAGAAAACTACCTAATCACTTTAAATACGAAAGAAGCTATCAGTGTCAATAGTAAAATTGAAAATGGTGACGTTATTGGAATTGATAAAGTCATTGATGCTAGAAGTGATAGTATGAACGATTTTATATCTATGTTATCGAATTTAGAATGCATTAAGGCTGGTAAAATTGATATTATTAATGCGATGAGTGTAGTGGATTAAAAGTATGTACAAGAATGAGTTAAATGCTTTACATAGAGCAGGACGTTTTAGGGAGCGTAGGCTCTTTGATGAAGATTTGGAAGATATGGCATCCAATGATTATTTGGGACTTTCAAATAATAAAAAACAGTTCAACAAAGCCGTAAAACTTGTCAAAAAATACCATACATTGACCTCAAAAGCTTCGATGTTGGTCAATGGTTATCACCCTATCCACAAGAAATTTGAAGAGACCATGGCAAAACAAAATGGTTTTGAAGAGGGGCTCATCGTAGGGTCTGGGTATTTGGCAAACATGGCACTCATAGAAGCACTGGTACGTAAAGGCGATATGCTTTTTATGGATGAGGAGTATCATGCCTCTGGCGTGATGGCAGCAGAGTTGCTTGGAGAGAGAGTGGTGAAGTTCCGACACAATGATGTAGATGATTTACGTCAAAAGTTAGAATTTTATCCTGGTAAAAGACAAATTATCGTAGTTGAGGGTGTGTACTCTATGGGCGGTGATTTGTGTACAAAAGAGATTTTTGATTTAGCTGATGAGAAAAAAGCACTCATGATAGTCGATGAAGCCCACTCCTCAGGGGTACTTGGTAAAAAGCTTTTAGGGATATTTGAGCATTATGATATTGCTATCAACGAGCGACATATCAAGATGGGTACTTTAGGAAAAGCTTATGGTTCGTACGGTGCTTACATTTTGGCATCTTCACACATCATCTCTTTTTTAGTCAACCGTGGTAAACCTATTATCTACTCCACAGCACCATCTGTGTTTGATACAGCTTTGGCATTGGTGAATTTGAAACACATACAAAAACATGCAAAAAAGTATCGAAAAAAAATAGATAAACGACAGGCTATCGCTTCGCATATGTTAAAAAAAACGTGTGAGAGTCTCATTGTACCTATTGAAATGCCAGACAACCTCAGTACACAAAGTATGCAACAAGAGCTCATAGAATACGGCTATCTTGTCGGTGCCATAAGGCAACCTACAGTTGAAAAACCTATCATGCGTTTTATACTGAACGTAAGGGTGAGTCAACAGAAAATCATTCATGCTTTAGCAGTGATGAGAGAGAATTCGATACAATAAATGAAAAAGGTTATAGATGTTTAACGCGCTTGTCAAAGGCTCCATTATTTTAGCGATTATCTTTGCTGTGGCACTGGGAGCAGCATTTATTTATGCCTATGAAGAGATCTCTTTAGATGCAGATAAACTGATTAATTATAAGCCTGAAACCTCGTCAGTTATTTTAGATAGAAATGGTGAAAAACTTGCTTATGTCTTTAAAAAGCAACACCGTCTTTATGCACGCTATGATGAAGTACCAGGATTCTTGGTTGAAGGTCTAGTAGCGATGGAAGACACACGTTTTTTTGAGCATAACGGTGTGAATCCTGATGCTATTCTAAGAGCCATAGTTAAGGATGTAAAAGCGGGTAAATTTGTAGAGGGCGGGAGTACACTTACGCAACAGCTTATTAAAAATAAACTGCTTACAAATGAAAAAAAGCTTATGCGTAAAGTCAAAGAAGCAATCTTGGCACTGAAGATAGAACATGAACTTAGTAAAGAAGAGATACTTGAACGCTATCTAAACGAAATTTCCTATGGCAATAACTATTTTGGTATAAAAACAGCTGCACAAGGGTATTTTCATAAAGAGTTAAGCAAACTGACTCTGAAAGAGTCTGCAATGCTTGTAGGGATTCCTAATGCTCCTAGTTTTTACAATCCACTGCGTCATTATAAACGTGCGCTGAACCGTGCCAACAATGTTCTCTACCGTATGAAAAGTATTGGGTGGGTATCCCAAGCGGATTATCTTGATGCTGTTAAAGAATCACCTAAAGTGTATAAGACATCATTGACACAAAATATTGCACCATATATTGTAGATGAAGTGGTACGACGCTTTAAAGGTAAATTAGGAGATATTCGAACAGGTGGCTATCAAATATATACAACAATAGACATGAAACAACAAGCCATTGCGCGAGAATCAGTGCATTATGCCTACAAAAAGGCACTTAAAAAATATAAGGAAAATCCTAAAAAATCTACATTAAATGCGGCATTTGTTGCAGTGCAAAGCAGTACAGGTGACATACTTGCCATGGTAGGAGGAGAGAGTTATAAGCGTTCTGCTTTTAACCGTGTGACGCAGTCCAAACGCCAGCCAGGCTCAGCTTTTAAACCGTTCATTTATCAAACAGCTTTAGACATGGGCTATAACCCTGCTACCCCACTTACTGACCTTGCACGCACCTTTGAATATAGCTATAAAGGTAAGAAAAAAATATGGGCGCCTAAAAACTATGAACATGATTTTAAAGGGTTTATCACTTTACGTGAAGCACTGGTACATTCACGCAATCTGGCAACGGTCAACCTTGTAGCTGATTTGGGCATCAACACGATACGCGATAGACTGGCATTTTTAGATGTGCCTCACATTCCTAAAGATATGTCTATAGCACTTGGAAATTTGGGTTTAAGCCCTCTTAAAATGGCACAGATATTTTCAGTTTTTGCCAATAAAGGGCATATGATTGCTCCAAGACTGGTAAGTAAAATCATCGCTAAAGAGGGTGCAGTCATCTATGAAACACGTCCTAAAGAGATAGCAGACTTTACCACACCTGAACAAGCCTACCTTATGACAGATATACTTAAAGATGTTGTCAAGCGTGGAACGGGTAGAAATGCACGTGTGAACGGCATAGAACTTGCAGGAAAGACAGGTACCACCAATAAAAATGTAGATGCCTGGTTTTGTGGATATGCTCCTAGCGTAGAAGTCATCTCATGGGTGGGAAGGGATAACAATAAACCCATAGGCAAAGGGGCAACAGGTGGCGCCATGGCTGCTCCTGCTTTTGCGTACTATTTTAAACAATTATTGAAGCTTTACCCTGATACAAAACGTACTTTCGATATTCCCAAAGGTGTATTTAGAGGTGAGTATGAAGGCAAAGTTGAACTGTATACAAAAGATTCCCCTTTACCGTCTATAAAAAAACCAGTAAATGAATATGAAAAATATTTAGATGAAGACAATCAAACCATAAGTCCTGAGACTGATACGGGCTTAATGGAAACGATTCACATAGAAGATGATGCTCAGGAAGCATCAAAAGGTGATGCCCTGCATCCAAAACATAATGTACCACTACGCCCAGTCTCAGAAGACAGTGGCGAGTTATTTTAAAGGAGACCGATGCATAGCTTTGCACCAGAGATTTTATTGATTACCATATTGAGTTTAGTGATATTCTCAGATGCGCTTGCGAACAAGCTAAAGATACCTTCGGTATTTATTTTGCTTATTGGTTCTTATCTAGTTTATACCTATTTTAAGCCAGCAGTTCCTATAGACTTGGCAGAAAACTTTTCTACAGTTATTTTGTTTTGTATCCCGCTTATCTTTATGGGAGATGCTTTACATCTGCATTTTTCAGACATTAAAAAACATGCATGGAGTATTTTCTATTTGGCAGTGATTGCTGTGGCACTCTCTATTACGGTAGGGGCAAGTCTCTCATACTTTAATGTCTTTGAGGGTTTGAGTCTAGGGGCTTATGTGGCACTTTTTGCTATCAATATGGCAACCGATGCTGTCTCTGTACAATCAGTCTTATCTCAATTTAAAGGTATAGGGCATGACATTAAAGTGCTCATTGAGGGAGAATCATTAGGTAATGATGCTACTGCGGTTATCGCCTTTTTCTTTATTGGGCTACCATGGATGGCTTCTGGATATATTGATGCTGCAGATGCTACAGTCGATGCCCTGCGTGTCTTTGCTTTAAGTACAGTCATTGGTCTTGTATTGGGTTACATTTTTTATATGTTGATGAAACTTTTTTCTCACAAAAGAGGAGAGTTGTTTGCTTTTATCGTAGAGGCTTATGCCGCCTATGTATTGGCAGAAGAGATGCATATCTCAGGTATTTTGACATTGATTGTGGCGATTGTTGCTACTAAAGCTTGGATAGATACTGACTTATCTACCGATAACGCTAAAAAAACCAAGAGTTTTATGCGTCAATTGCGTTTAGGCGGATTTGAAACCACCACCCATGAACGACTGGAATACATCTATGAAATGGCAAAAGAGTTTGGGTATATCGCTGCGGTTGTTGTCTTTTTCGCTTTGGCAGAGATGGTTGACTTTCACTTGCTTTTTGAGTATAAAACAGAGATTTTTATCATGTTTGGTATTACCACATTGATACGTGCGATTTCTATGGCAAAATTTGCTTTTTTTGGTACAGTAAAATCCTTAGAATCCATCAAACCTGTAGGATTGGAGGGGTGGTTTATATTGACCTTCTCTGGGATGAAAGGGGCATTGTCTATCATTTTGGTACACATGATACCAGACAGTTTTGCACATAAAGAGATGTTTGAAGCTGTGACTATTGGGGTAGTGGTACTTTCTATTTTTGTGTATGGTACAACGTTATGGATCTATTTTACGTTTTTTAAGAAAGAGGATGAGAAGAGTATTTTTAAACACTAAACACTTAGGAATATTTGCACTATATGTCATATAAAAAAAGCAGTATAGAAATATAATTCATTGACTTAAATAGTTGTTATTTTATAAGATTGAGGAAGAAAGTGTGTAGATA
>CAZQOC010000033.1:0-11346 GCA_964594745.1 uncultured Sulfurovum sp. | reverse complement strand
TTATATTGTCATCTATAAAAGTTCTTATGATTTTTTTCTCTTCTATATCCAGGGATTCACTCATTTCTCCATCTGCAGAAATATGAATAAGAGAACCGTTTATATCATACTTTTCATTGTATGTACTCTGATTGGTCACTGTAAAGTCCTGTGCACCATTTTCTTTTTCATAGGAAGTCTCTTCATATATATTGGTTTGACTTTCACTTGGAACTACATATTGAGCCAAGTCATATTTTGTGGTATTTGAGGGGGTATTACTATTACTTCCACCGCCACATCCAGCGATAAATAGAGAAATTAGCGTCATTTTTGAAAGTATGAAGAGTTGAGATTTCATGTTTTTCCTTATTAGATATATTTCCTAAGATTATATCTGACAAAACTGAAACAATCACAATAATTCACTACATGGAATATGCAAGTTGCCATCTTAAATCCATAGTGTATTTTTTGTAATTTTACTGCTTACTAAGCTGGAACTGTGGAAGCAGTAAAGTCAATGAAGCTTCACAATCTTATGAATAAGAGAGATTTTTAGGAAAGTCTATTTTTAAAATCTTCATACCCAAACTCACGTACCACTTCAACAGCTCCATGGAGTCTTTGTATAGCGATGCTGGGAAGCTTGACACCATTAAAGGTGGTGGCTTTTACCATAGTGTAGTGCATTTGGTCAAGGAAGATGACTTTGTCTCCTATGTGTAGGGGTGCATCGAAGCTATAGTCACCCATAATGTCACCTGCGAGACAAGTATTGCCAGCAAGACGGTAGGTGTGCGCTTTTTCATTTGCTTTGCCAGCACCCAATACCTCTGCACGGTAAGGCATGATGATGGTGTCTGGCATATGTGCTTCTGCAGAACTGTCTAGTATAGCGATGTCCATGCCGTTATGTACGATGTCTAGTACAGTAGTAACAAGCGTACCCGTCTCCCATCCTATGGCTTCACCTGGTTCTAAATACACTTCCACATCGTACTTGGCTTTGAAAGTTTTGATGAGTCGTATGAGTTTTTCTACATCATAGCCTTTACGGGTGATGTGGTGTCCTCCACCAAAGTTTATCCATTTCATTTTGGGGATGTACTTTTCAAACTTTTCTTCAAAATGTAGAAGTACATTTTCAAGTGCATCTGCACTCTGTTCACAAAGCGCATGAAAATGAAGTCCGTCACACCCATTTAATATGCTTTCGTCAAAATTGACAAGTGTGGTACCCAAACGGGAGTTAATCCCACAAGGGTTATAGATCTCTCTAGGCGCTTCTGAGTACTCGGGGTTGACACGTAAGCCTAACGAGATATGAGGATTAATCTGTTTCGCTTTTGTTGCAAAATGTTTAAACTGTGCAGGAGAGTTAAAAACCAAATGGTGCGAGAGTTTAGCTATCTCTTCTAGTTCTTTCTCTTTGAAGGCTGGGGAGTAGGTATGTACCTCTTTTCTAAAAGTTTCATGGGCAAGTTTCGCTTCATGTAAGCCTGAAGCACAACATCCATTTAAGTAAGGGCTAATGGTAGGAAAACTTTTCCATAATGCATAGCCTTTAAGTGCCAGTAGTACTTTAGCACCACTTTGTTCTCTAATATGTCCGATAATCTTAAGATTTTCAATGAGTTTTTGCTCTTCAAGTACCCAACAAGGTGAAGGTAAGGAGCTGTCCGTTATTATATCCATAGTGAAAGTATAACAAATCTTTTTGATGGAGATAGACGATGAGTGAAAAAGTAAAGCAAACACGAAGACCTAGTCTTAGATTTAATGAAGCCGAGATTAAATTATCTTTAGCAGTCATGGAAAAAATGGAAAAACCCTTAGAATTAATGTATTACCTCATGGAACGAGAACATGAAAAACCATTTGTACTTATCTTGATTTCAGCTAAAGATATTGAACTGGAATCACTTTTGAGAAGTGAAAAACGAGATACCGACTTACTTTTTGAAATAGATGAAAGTAAAAATTTATTTGCACTTATCTGTCAAGAGACAAAAGTAGATGGTGGATATAGGTTTGCAGAACGATTGCTTCGTTCTTTGCTTTTAAATAATGCCCATACACTTTACTGTACAGAAATGGAAGTACGTTCTACAAAATATGACATTAAAGAAGTCATATTTAAAGCAATAGAAAGTTATATTACTGCAAAGAAAGAGAAAAAAGAGAGTGAAATTGTTTTCCGTTCTCTTCATTAAAAAGATGATTATTAGTATGCTTTAAGGCAGTTTAAGGTAAAATCGCGTCCAAATAATAACTGGCAAATGCAAGTTAAAACTATTGAAGGATGATTCAAAATGAAAAGAACATACCAACCACACAGTACACCAAGAAAAAGAACGCACGGATTTAGAACAAGAATGAAAACTAAAAATGGTAGAAAAGTGATTTCTGCAAGACGTGCAAAAGGTAGAAAAAGACTAGCTGTATAAGTCTTTTAAGGTTATAATTATTAGCAAAATTAAGCATTTTACTAGAATTAGAACCACAAAAGAATTTAATGGAGTTTACAAACACTCTACAAAAACGTGGCATACACCTTACTTTGTTCTTTTTTATAAAAAGTGTGATGAACAAAAAGTAGGGTTTGTTGCATCAAAAAAAATTGGAAATGCAGTTCATAGAAATAGAGCAAAGCGTTTGCTAAGAGCACATTTCATCGAAAATATTGACCTTATCACTTCTGGGTCTTATGTTTTGGTTGCTAAACCTGACCTTTTAAGTAACACCTATTTAGAAACCAAGAAATCGTATCTTCATGCACTAAAAAAGTGCTCTGCATTAACATAAAATACACTATACTATCAGACTATTAATTTAAAGGTAACACTTTGGAACAACAAGATTTAAATAAACGGCTACTCATCGCACTCGTGCTTTCATTTTTGGTATTTATTGGGTATGGATATTTTTTCCCTGTAAAAGAGACGACTCCCACAAAAACTGAAAAAACGGCAAAACAAGCACATGCAACACCAAGTGTAACACAGGCACAAAATGTTGCTCCCAACACAAGTACTTCTAAAATGGCTACTGCTGCCCCAGTGGAAAAAGCTTTGCCATCTATCGCTACGATAAAGTCTGCAAACTTCATCATGACGATTGATGAACTTGGACGTATTTCTCAAATGGAACTTTTAGAAAAGAAGTATCAATCAAAAGAGGGTGTCAATGTGAAGATGTTGGCTCCCACTGCTGTCAAACCGCTGGAAGTAAGATTTTCAGATGCAAAACTCAATGACGAAGCATTTAAAACGCATTATGTGAACCGTGGTGCTAAGATGATCGATGTTGCACAGGGTGCTCAGACACTGACATTGACGCAAACACTCAGTGATGTCACAGTGACTAAAAAAATCACAGTGAAACCTACGGGTGAATATAAAGTAGATATCTCTCTTTCAAAAGATGTATCATATTTTGTGACTCCAGGGCACAGACCTATGGCTGATACTTCTATGTATATGCTCGTACGTGGTGCTTTAATTAAAGGAAGTGACAATATTATCACTACCATAGAAGACGGAGATGCCGAAGGAACTGAGAAATTTGAACATGCAAAAATCGCTTCAGCATTTGACAGATATGTCGCTTCCATGTTTTTTGACTTTGATAAAGGACTGAATGTATCTGTATTAAAAGAAGCCAATGGTGATCCGCTTATTTTTGTACAAGGTACTCAAAATTTCAATCTTCATGCCTACATAGGTACAAAAGACCATGAAGTACTTAAAGCTATTAATCCTGAACTCACAGATGCGATTGAATTTGGTTTCTTTTCTTTCTTGTCTACACCATTTTACAAGGTACTTTTATGGATACATTCTCTCATAGGTAACTGGGGATGGGCAATTATCTTCTTTACTTTACTTGTGAAGTTGGTACTCTTCCCACTCTCATACAAAGGTATGATGTCGATGCAAAAGCTTAAAGACCTTGCCCCAAAAATGAAAGAGCTCAAAGAGAAGTACAAGGGTGATCCTGCAAAAATGAATGCACAGATGATGGAAATGTATAAAAAACATGGTGCAAACCCTATGGGTGGATGTTTACCGATGATACTTCAAATCCCTGTATTTTTTGCACTCTATCGTGTACTATTAAATGCTGTTGAGCTTGAAGGTGCACCTTGGATACTGTGGATTGATAACTTGGCACAAATGGATCCATACTTTGTACTCCCTATTTTAATGGGTGCATCGATGTGGTTCCAGCAACGTATCACTCCGTCTAACTTTACTGACCCAATGCAAGAAAAAATATTTAAATTTTTCCCTGTCATTATGACAGTGTTCTTTATCTATTTCCCATCAGGACTTGTGTTATATTGGTTAGTAAATAACCTGTTTACCATAGCACAGCAGTACTTTATTAACCATATGTATGCTAAACATAAAGCTGCAGCTGTAGCATCTCACACTAAAAAAGGATAGTCGATGACAAAGGTTGAAGCACCGACACTTGAAGAAGCTTATGCAAAAGCTTCTAAAGTGTTAGAATGTTCTATTTCTGAACTTCAATGTGAAGTTGTGCAACACCCAACAAAAGGAATTTTAGGTTTTTTGAAAAAAAATGCTATCATTGTCGCTACATGTAAAAAGAGTGCAAAAGACAATGAATCACATAGGCAATTATCAAAAAAAGAGATTACTGATGTAGCAAATACAGAAGAAAATGTTGCAGATGAAATCATGGCAACTGTTAAAAAAGAAGTTTTACAAGAAGAAGTCATTGTAGAGACAGAATTGACAAAAGATACGATTGTTGATGGTTTTTTTGAAACTGATATCGATACATTTGATGAAGATGAAGATGGTTCAATTGTCTATGATGAGTTAGCACAGATGATAGAAAATGAGTTAAAAGCACTTCTTTCTCTTTCGTGTTTTGAACTTGATGTTGTTGAAGTTGATGTGCGAGATAACACAGCACTTATATTCATCGATGGTAATGATGCAGCACTTTTGATAGGCAAGGAAGGATATCGTTATAACGCACTGTCTTATATGTTATTTAACTGGCTACACACAAAGTATGAGCTTTTTATTAAACTTGAAATAGCAGAGTTTTTAACATCACAACAAGAAATGATACGTTCCTATATTAAGCCAGTGATTGAAACTGTTGAGCAAACAGGACGCGCGAAAACACGTTTTTTAGATGGTATTTTGGTACAAATAGCCTTAGAACAATTACGTGAACGTTTTCCTGATAAGTATGTGGCGGTGAAAACAAGCAAAGATGGTAAGAAATTTGTTGTTATCAATGAATTTAACAATAAGTAAATGGCTACAAACGCACATCTTCAAAACTCTATTGTAGCAATAGCCACGGCACAAGGTGTCTCTTCTATCTCTATTATAAGGGTAAGTGGAGAGGCAGCTTTAGAGATTGCCAACAAAGTGTCTCATTTAGAAAATATTATTCCTCGTCATGCACATTTAACATCACTTTACAATGCCAATGATGAGCTTATCGATCATGCTATTATGATTTATTTTGCTGCTCCGTCATCTTTTACAGGTGAAGAAATAGTAGAGTTTCAATGTCATGGTGGTATGATTGTAGCACAAGAGATACTTGATACCATTTTGAGTTATGGTGTGAGACTGGCTGACCCAGGTGAGTTTTCTAAACGCGCCTTTCTCAATGGGAAGATAGATCTTACAGAAGCAGAGGCTATTTCTAAACTCATTGAAGCAAAATCAGTTGATGCAGCTAAAATTCTTGCTAAGCAGATGAAAGGTGAACTTAAAACTTTTGTAGATGAAATTAGAGAAGCTCTTTTACGTTCACTTGCCTACTCGGAAGTGATGATTGACTATGCAGAGGAGGATATCCCCGATGACATTATGGAAAGTATTGTAAATCAATTAGATGAGTTAACTGCGAAAATAGAACAAATTGTTGATGCAAGTTATCGTCGCAGAGGTCTTATTGAAGGATTTAAAGTAGCGATTATTGGTAAACCAAATGTCGGTAAAAGTTCGTTACTGAATGCTTTACTCTCTTATGATAGGGCTATCGTTAGTGATATTGCTGGAACAACACGAGACACCATTGAAGAGCAAGTACGTATAGGTTCACATATCATTAGACTTATTGATACGGCAGGTATTCGTGAGTCTGAAGACACTATAGAAAAAATAGGAATAGAACGTTCACTTTCCTCTGTGGAAGATGCTGATGTTATCATTGCACTTTTTGATGCTTCACGTGTCTATGATGAAGAAGATGAGAAGATTCTCTCTTTACTTGAAACATTAAAAGATAAATATCTAATTGTTGCACTCAATAAATCAGATTTACAGTATCAGTTTGACGCCTCGCTTTTAGAGGACTATGATACACTTGAAGTAAGTGCAAAGAAGTCTTTTATACGTTTAACTGAACGCTTAGGGTCTTTATTTGATAGTATTGGTGAAGGTGAAGAATTGATGCTTATATCTACCCGTCAGGTAGAGGCTGTCAATAAAGCTAAAAGTTCAATTTTAGAAGCAAAGGAGCCCCTACTAGGTGGTGAATTGGAATTCTTTTCCTACCATTTACAAGAAGCAGTGAAAGCAATTTCCTCTATCTCTAAACCCTATGATAGTGAAGAAATATTAGATAAAATGTTTGGTGAGTTCTGTTTAGGTAAGTAATAGTCAAATAAGTATAATGAGGTAAAATGAGACATGGAAAATATTGAACTTTATATTATTTTGGCATTAATTGTGATGATTATTGTATTGATATTGAATACCTATAGGTATTATCATGGCGAAAAACGAAAAGTTAAAAATTTACATCGTTTTGCAAATGAGGGAGAGACAGAAGCACAAAGTACCTTGGCTAGACGTTATCAGAAAGGTGACATGGTCAAAAAAGATTGTCAACGCGCAGCTTTTTGGTATCAGCGTGCAGCATTTTCAGGAGATAAAGAAGCCAAAGGACATTTGAAAAACTTTTTTGATGATAAAAAGAAGCTAAAGAAAACAAAATGTTAATAGTGTATAATCACTAAATAATATTTGGGGGAATACTATGAGAAAAAAAATAACAATTATTGTAAGTGCATTTGTGCTACTCTTTCTTTTTTCAGGATGTGTACAGAGAGAACTTGTATTAGCTGCACCAGATGTACGACAATCACAAGATAATACTTGGGCAAATGAAACCAATGTTGAAGAGAATGTAGATATATCTGATTTGGAAGATAATGTAACGGTTGAAGATGAAACAGCTATTCATGAAGATATGCCTGTAGAAAAAATGGAACGTGTGACGTTTCCCGTGTCAGAATATAAACATTTAGCACGCACAGGTAAGGGTACAGTAAAAGGTGCCATTTATGTTAGAGATGCCTATGATAAGAGAATTGTTGGTGCAAATACGAGACTTTATCTCAATCCTATAACATCTTATTCTAAACAATGGTATAAAGAGAGTTATATTGGTGGCTACAAGATGGAAAAGGCAGATAGTAGATTATTTAACTACTTGAGATTTACTGCTTCAAACAGTGATGGTAAATTTGCTTTTTATGGTGTCCCAACAGGAAGTTATTATCTTATAGGAACGGTGAAGTGTGGAAGTGAGTGTGGTTATGCTACACCTAAAAGTATCCGTATTGCTACAGAAGTTTCAGTTTCTGGTAACCAAGTGGTTCATAAGGATTTAAGTAGGTTGATAGACTAAATCTTCAAGAAGCTTTTAGCCTTTGGGATACGCTTCTTCCAATGCTTTATAAAGACCTTCTGGCGTGATGTTCTCATTTTTTTCTAATATGCTTTGCATGGTGACATTATCTTCCTGCCCATTCCACATTTTGATGTATGATCCCTCTTTATAGCCATGGTCTTGCCTAAATTTATTTAAAATATTTTTACCTACATAGAGTTTATAAAGTGTATCTAGGTTGAGTCCTGAGACTACAGCTACATTGATGAACGCTTCCATAAGTTTTTCTGTGCTTTCATCACAAAAAAGTGTTTTTATAAGTACTTCAACAACTTCTATTTGTTCATAGTAATTTTTTTCTGTAAGTGTAATGTCTGCTGTAAATTTAGAAAAATTACTCAGTGCGTTGATTTTTTTTGCTAAATCTACGATGTTTCCAAGATTTTTCATCTTATAATCTTCTAAAGCTTGTGACATAATGAAATGCCATGTATCTACAGCTTCTATTTTGATGTTGGCATAATCAGGCTGTGCATCGATGTTTTTCCAGTGTTTCCAAGGGTAAGATTCTATGAGTTCAGCACACTCAAGGTAGGTACAACGCTTCCAGTCAATCAGTTTGCCATTTTTTGTGGTACCTTTTTCCCAACCCAGACCATTGGTTGCGTCATTGAGTTCTTGTTGGAGTTGTAACATTTGTAAAATCTTATCCATTTGTGACCTTTTATTTGTAGTGAGATATTCTACCTTTTCATCACTTATTTAGTACTTTTTTAGTAAAATAAACATCTTATTTTACGCCCCAAAGGACGCACAGTATGTCACAGCCCAATGTAGCCATAGACAATTTAGACGAAGTTTTAAAAAACCATAAACTCTCCAAAGAAGAGTATCAAGATATCTTACGTATATTAGATGGTCGTCACCCAAACCTTGTGGAGATAGGTATTTTCTCTGCGATGTGGTCTGAACACTGTTCTTACAAGTCAAGTACAAAGTACCTTAGAGGCTTTCCTACCACTGCCCCATGGGTCATTCAAGGGCCTGGTGAAAATGCAGGGGTGATTGATATTGGTGATGGCATGGCGGCTGTTTTTAAAATGGAGTCACACAACCACCCTTCATTCATCGAACCATTTCAAGGTGCAGCAACGGGTGTAGGTGGGATTTTAAGAGATATCTTTACGATGGGTGCTAGACCCGTAGCAAACCTCAATGCTTTACGTTTTGGTACAGTCAAAGGTGACAGTGATATTGCAAAATACCAAAGACATTTAGTACGTGGTGTGGTAGATGGTATCGGAAGTTATGGTAACTGTATGGGAGTACCTACCATCGGAGGTGAAGTGAGTTTCGATGAATCATACAATGGAAATATCTTAGTGAATGCATTTTCTTTAGGACTTGTAAAATCAGATGAAATCTTCTTAGGTGTTGCCTCAGGTGTGGGTAACCCTGTGATGTATGTCGGTTCTAAAACAGGTCGTGATGGTCTAGGTGGAGCCGTGATGTCTTCTGATTCGTTTACAGAAGAGTCAAAATCACTTCGTCCTACGGTACAAGTAGGTGACCCGTTTACAGAAAAACTGCTTCTTGAAGCATGTTTAGAGCTCTTTAAGACAGACCATGTTGTAGGTATCCAAGACATGGGTGCTGCGGGACTTACATCTTCAGCGTTTGAAATGGCTGGTAAAACTGGTGCCGGACTCATTATGCATCTTGACAAAGTACCTGCACGTGAAGAGGGTATGACACCGTATGACTTTATGCTTTCGGAGTCTCAAGAGCGTATGCTTATCTGTGCAAAACAAGGGAGCGAACAAGCGATCATCGACATTTTTGAAAAATGGGGACTAGATGTTGCCGTTATCGGTGAAGTGACGGATACTGCCAGAATGGAATTGATGTGGCATGGTGAAAAATGTGCGGATATGCCTATCGCGCCTGTGAGTGAAGAAGCACCAGTACTTGACAGACCTATCTCACGTCCAACTTACTTAGATGAAGTGAATGCTAAGTCTGTAGACAGTTACAAAGCGGTAAATGATCAAGAGGCGTATGAAACACTCCTTTCCAACATAGAGATTTCAGATAAAGCATGGGTCTATAACCAATACGATTCGATGGTACAAACCAATACGAACAAACACCCAGGAAGCCTGGATGCTTCATGTATTCGTATTAAAGAAAATGGTAAGGCGTTGGCTATGTCTTCTGACTGTAACCCGCGTTATTGTTACATAGACCCTAAAAAGGGTGCAGCACTAGCTGTGGTAGAGTCTGGACGAAATGTAGCGATGTCAGGGGCAAGACCACTTTCTATTACAGATTGTCTTAACTATGGTAACCCAGAAAACCCAGAGGTGATGTGGCAGTTTGCTGAGGGATGTGCGGGTATCAAAGAGGCGTGTTTAGAACTTAACACACCCGTGGTATCTGGAAATGTATCACTTTATAATGAAACCAATGGGGTTTCTGTATTCCCTACACCTGCCATCGCGATGGTAGGGCTCAATGATGATGAGAATAAGGTACTTCCTTCATCATTCCAAGAGGATGAGAGTCATGTGATTTTAGTGGGTGAGACCAAGGGTGAATTTGGTGGCTCACTTTACATTAAAGCACTGCATGGAGAAACAACAGGAACACTTCCAACGTTTGATTATAAACAAGAACTTGCACTGTGGGAGCTTGTGATAGAAGCCAATAAAAAAGGACTTTTACACTCTGCTAAAGATGTAAATGTGGGTGGATTGGCTATGGCACTTTCTAAGATGGCTGCAGTATCTGGTAAAGGTGTTGTAGCAGGGCTAAATGTAGAAAATAGTAGAGATATATTTGATGAGTCTCAATCACGTGCACTTTTAGAAGTAAGTAAAGAAAATATGGATGCCGTTATAACTATGGCAGAGAAATTAGGATTAAAAACTGATATAATTGGTAAAGTGGGTGGAGATACAGTAAAAGTGAATGATGTAGTTCTGCCACTTACGAAAGTGAAAGATATTTACTTTAATACATTTGCAAAAACGATAGAACAGGATTTATAAGAGAAACATTTTTCTTATAATGCTTTACTCAGCATGTAGATTATGACGGAGATAGGTATGTCAGAAAAGAAGTTTACAGAAAAAGAAAAAAGTAAAATTTTACAAGAGTTAGATGAAGAAAGAGTACTTTTACAAAAACAAAAAGAGTTAGAAAAAAAACGTACTAACAATAAAAAAATCTATAAGATCGGTTCTAAAAAATGTTATAAATTTTTAAATATGGAACGTGAATATTATCTTGATATTGAAGAGTGTAAGAAAATCTCTAGTAAAGCAAGATTGATTACCCTGTATTATAAAACATTTGATGAAGTGAAACGCAAAACATATCTTATGAAAACACAAGTATACTCAGATAAATTTTTTATCTCAGATGACCCTATTCGTGTGTATTTTAAAGAATATACACTTGAGAATGATAAATAATTTGCTATAATAGCGTAAGATTTCAAAGGAGAAAAAATGCCAGCATTATTTATACGACTATTTAACGCTGTTGCAGAGTCTCCTTTGGTTGTAGCTAAAGCCTGTCACTGTAACTGTTACTTCAAACTTAAAACCAGACTGGCACTGCTTTTACATCACTACATCCCAAGATGTCCGTACTATACAACGTTTTATGCGTTTAGACGTACGG
>CAZQOC010000032.1:0-11583 GCA_964594745.1 uncultured Sulfurovum sp. | reverse complement strand
ATAATTTCTGCTTTTTTCGCCTGATCTAAAGCCATAATGACCTCCTGATTGGTATAAATTCTCAAAATGAGTTCGAAATTATAGTAGAATAATCTTATCTGTGCCTTATAAATATGCTTATAATGCCAACTTAATGTAAATTAGAGTAAAATAGTCCTAATTGATATAAAGGTACACTATGTTACTCACACGTGCTAGCGAATATGCGCTACTCTCTTTGGATGTTTTACGAAAATCTGATAGCCCTTTAGGCGCAGAACAACTTGCTACAGAGCTATGTATCCCTAAAAGTTTTCTTGCTAAAATATTACAAAGTCTCGCCAAGCAGGGCATTCTCGAATCCCGAAAAGGCGCACATGGTGGTTTCGTTTTAGCAAAGACCATTGAAGAGATAAGTGTGAATGAAGTCATTTTTGCAGCTGAAGGTAAAACCCCTGCAGTATTTGACTGCACCTCATACTCTGCATCATGCCCCAATGGGAGCATTGGCACCTGTGCCATTTCACCTTTTTTAGCAAATTTTCAAACAAGAATTGATGATTTTTTAAATGGTTTGATGCTGAGTGATATATTGTAGCCCATGCATTTATTTGGTGGGTAAACCCACCCTACACTATAATACTTTCGTTATTTAATCTATACAAGGCAACATTTTATGAAACAACACGTTTACCATCTCTCTCACATTGACCTCGACGGTTATGGCTGTCAATATCTTTCTCAAAAATGTTTTAACGACATTGACTGTTATAATGCCAACTATGGCCCTGAAGTCACTGCGCGTTTAGGCGAGATAGTAAAAAAAATAGAACAAGACAAATTTATCCATGGAGATGACAAAGAGAGACTCATCCTCATTACAGACCTAAACCTCACCACAAAAGAGGGAAACTGGATAGAAAAAGAAGCCTTACGCATAGGCGCAAAGTTACAACTACTAGACCACCATGCCACAGGTGCTTCAGCTGCTGAGCGCTTTGCATGGTACAAACTCGATACAACACGTTGTGCAACACTTATTACCTATGACTGGTTACAAACACATCATGGCTTTGATAAGCAAAATGATTTGGCACATATTGTCAAAGCCATTAATGCCATAGATATTTGGGTCAGCGATGATGCACTTTTCGAATATGGTAAAGTAATGCTAGGTATGATATCAGGAGCAAGAGAGATAGGACGTGTATTATTCCCTGCTGAAGACAGAGCCTTTAAACTCTCCATGATAGAAGCAGCCAAAAATCTTGTTGATGAAGAGGATGCCCCTATCAAACTAGATGATGCACTACACCAGACAAAAAAAGCCTTTTTTATACAAGAAAAAAATGACACCAAAGACAATTTAGTAGCAAGCTATGTCACAAATCTTCTCACACAAGACAAGCAACGGCTTACCATCACCTACAAAGGTCACAAAGGTATCTTAGGCTACAACGTAGGAAATGCTTCTATCATCGGTAATGCCTCCATGGTAGCCAATGAGGACTATGACTTCTATATGGATGTCAACTTCAGAGGAAACTTCTCTCTAAGAAGTAACAACAAACTGGATGTCTCAGCCATGGCAGCACACATTGGAAACGGTGGAGGACATGTCAATGCAAGTGGGGGGAAGATAGAAGGATACAAAGACTCTTTTGTCTATGCCGATGTACGTCAGTTTGTACAAGAGTATATAGATGCAAAGTGTAAAGAAGCGTAGTATTTTTCATGAGAGAGATAAAAACTTCACTCTACAAACGTAGAAAAATTGGACTCATCGTGCTTTTTGTCATTGCACTACTAGGCTACATAGTAAACCGTTACTATCCTTTTAGTCCACCAAGTTATATCAAGCCCGAGTGGCGTATGCCTATGGTCTATTTTCTCATTGCCTATAAAGTCATTGAGTTGGGAATTTTTTATTTGCTGTTTTACAGAAAACATTATCTGAAACTTCTAGAGGCACAGTTTCATACACATCTTTTGGAAAAGTTTGAAAAAAATGCCAAACGGTTCTTTTTTCTAGTGCCTCAAGGATCCATCGTATTTGGCATACTCTCCTATAAACTCTCAGGAGAGATAGGCTATCTTTGGCTCTTTTTAACCATCGCCCTAAGTACCTTGTTGTTAGTTAATCCTAATAAATTAGAGGAAAGGTAATCCTTAAAACTCCAACTTAAATGTTGTTCCCTTACCACTCTTAGATGCAAAACTCACCGTAATACCGTACTCATTACAGATACTCTTCACGATACTCAACCCTACCCCAAATCCACCAGAGTACTCAGTACCTCTTTTGAATTTTTCAAAAATCTTTTTCTGTTGTGTCTCTTCTATACCTATGCCTTCATCTTTTATCGTCAAGATATTATCTTTAAGCACTATCTCTATCTGAGAGTTAGGAGATGAGTACTTGATGGCATTGCCTATAAGATTTCCAAAAAGAAGTGTAGCCTGTGCTTCAGGAATGGCAAACATCAAAGGTTCAAGTTTCACATCAAATGTAATACGTTTCATCTCTGCTAAAGCACCATAATACGCTACATTCTTTTCAAGTGTTTCTTTCAACTCTAAAGCTTCCGCTGTCTCTTTTTTATTGGAAAAATTCAGATAGGTCAAGGAGCGATAGATATCATAAAGTTGTTTTGTACTGATAGAGATATTGTTCAAAATTTTCTCCGTGCACTCTCCTTTCTGAAGTGCAAGTTTGGTTGACATGGAAAGCGAGGTGATAGGCGTATTGAGTTCATGTGTGACATCATTTATAAACCGTTCTATCTGCTTGACACGCAGGTGTACAGGTCTCATGAAAAGTTTTGAAAGTACCCATGCAACAAATATTATGAGTAAAAGAATAGTAATAACCATTTTCCAGACCACATTTTTAAGTGCCTGTATTTGCGCAGAAAGCATATTGGTCTGTACCACTGCATAGCGAATATTAAGATGTTCTCTAGGTGCATCTGAAATTAAAATTGAATATCCTTTTTGCTTGAAGTAGCCAGGCTTGATTTGAATATCTGAATCGATTAACGCGCCATAAACCACTTTTCCCTCTGTATCAATGAGTGCCAATTTGACTTTTTCGGGTAAGGTAATTGTCTTCATTTTTCTACTGTGCATATGCGCCATAATAATCTCTCCCGACATAAGGTCTGCTATATGCACAAGTTTATAATAGGTTTCATTTTCCAAAGCATTTTTTTGTGCGATGTAATACCAGTATCCTACAAAAGAGATGAACAAAAAAGAAGAAACAATATACAGCCCTAAAAATGAATAAAAACTGCGTTTCTCCAAATCATTCATATCTGTATCCCATACCCCTTTGTGTGACTATTTTATCATTGCCGATAATCTCTCGAAGTTTACGGATATATGAACGTAAGGTTGCATCACTTGGGAGCTCATCAAACTCCCATATATTCTGCACTAACTCATCTTGGGAAATGAGTCTTTTAGGATGGGCAATAAGATAATCCAGTATCTTTGCTTCTTTGGGACGTAATGTTGATGTTTTCACCCCATCACTTACCACATATTTACGTGGATAGTAGGTGAGAATCTGGGTAAGTTTCACAGGTACATCTTGCTCGATATGAAATAACACCCTGCTTTTCTCAATACGAAGTTTCAACTCTTCAAGCTCAAAAGGTTTACGTATGTAGTCATGTGCCCCTGCATCAAAACTTTGCTTAAGATGTGCAGTATCTTCATACGCCGTGATGATGATAGCAGGAGTAGTATTATTAAAAGTACGTAACATTTTAAGAAGTTCTATGCCACTTTTACCTGGAACATTGATATCGAAAATGAACAAATCATAATGCTTTTCATCGATAAACTCTTGTGCTTCAGCAGAGTCAAATGCTCTGTCTGTCTCATAGGATACACTTAAGTAATCTGCTACTATCTCCCCAAGTACGGGATCATCTTCCATAAGTAGTATTTTCATTTTTCTTACTTTCTATCTTTGAATATATTTATTTTACTATAATTTTTTATCAATCCGTCACCATTGCCTACCTTCTTCACTTTTTTATCTTCACATCACTATTCTTTACATAACTATTAACTATTGTAAGTTATAATCATTTCACTTTAAACAATATAAGGAAACATATGTTAAAAACAACATCTAAAACACTTCTCTTCGCAGCAACACTTGCCCTCCCACTTACACTTCAAGCTCAATGCGGGAATGCACCAAGTGCCACAAAAGTAGCACCTAAGAGTGCAAAATGTTCGCAAGGTAAATGTGGAGGTTCTATGAAAAAGGCGCCTAAAACAACCATCGCTGCACACCAGGCAAACTCAGAAGCACTGACACTGCTTGCCACGATGAATATGAGAGAGAGTTATGAGGGGATGATTAAGCGTATCACACAAATGCAAATACAGGCAAACCCACAGCTCAAAGCCATAGAGCCTACAATTGAGGCATTTTTTACTAAGTATATGGGTTGGGATGCACAACGTGGAGACATCGCTGCACTTTATGCTAAAAATTACACCACAGAAGAGCTAAAGGAACTGAACAAATTTTACCAAACACCACTAGGTCAAAAAACCGTACAAATCATGCCACAACTTGCCGCTGCATCTGCACAAATAGGTCAAAGCCGTATGATGCAACACATGCCAGAGATGAAAGCAATGATAGAGTCTGAACTTAAAAAAATAAATAAGTAATATTATAGTAATAGTTTTTATCTATACTAACACAACGCTAAACTTATCGTGAGGTAAGGACAGAAAGCTATGGGTCTTTTAAAAAAGATTGCCAGGTTGCATGTGTACTTTCTCTCCAAACTCTCACATGATTAGCTCTATTATGATATAAAAGGAAAATCATGTATATATTACGCTCAAGTATAAGAGTGTTGCTCTCTCTTCTTCTCATATTAATGTTAACCAATTGTGGTGGTGGAGGAAATGCCTCAGATACGCCTCAAGCGGGCATTAATCCAAGTCCTAGTCCAAACCCAAGTCCTAGTCCTACTCCAAGTCCAACACCAAATGATGAATTTTCACAATCTCAATATAAAGGTTTAAATTTTTACTATAAAAATTTACCAACATCTGCTTATGCATTAACACAACTCTCAGATGCTACGTTTAATGCCCTAAGTGATACAGAAAAATTGGAAGTCGCCAACAAACTACTTGAAACACTTTTTTATGGTTTTCCACTTAAAGTACTTCAGGAAAAGATTGCTTCTGGAGACTTCATAAAGAGTATCAGAACAGGTTTGGACGAAGATAGAACAGATAAAGAAGTCTTAGAAAATGATATTCTTGATGAGACAAAATACAGACGAACCGATTACAATGAACAAGTTGCCGTGGATATCTTGACACGTTTTTATACGATGAAAGAACTTGACAGTTACTTCTTTAAAAACTGGGTAGCTTACATTTTAACACAAACGATTATGTTCTCCCCTGCATATGAACTTGAGTCAACACATACCCCAAACATAGCAAGAGTCTACAATCGTCTTGTAACCATGCTTGGTGTAGATAGTGGTATGCGTTACATGACATATGTACATATGATGAGTGAAGACAATTGGAGACGGTTTAGAAGTCCCGAGGACAATGGTAGAGAGATGTTAGAAATCTTTACATTAGATGGAGACGACTCTCATGTCCCTCTTGCAGGGAAAGCCTTACAAAACTGGAAGCTTGACAGAGACAGCGATACCCTAGTAGTAAGTCTGAACCAAAACAGAAAACCTCTTTCACTCTTTGGTACAACAATCTATAATGGCGATGACTTCTACCGTGAAATGGCCAAATCAGATTTATTTACAAAAGGAGTTACCACCCGACTGGTAAACTTTTTCTTTACCAATACAGATACTGCAAAAAAAACACAAATTATCAATAGTATTCTAGCAAGTAAACCAGAAACATGGCAAGATATTTTATTGCAAATTGTATTTTCAGAAGAGTATCTTTTACATAGCAGCAGGGCAGCAAGTGCTGAAGAACGCTTTTTCTCTTTGGCTAAAAAAATAGACTTTAAACACCGTATTGGTACACTTCATGAGTTTAAAGAAGCCTTGGAAAATATGCATCAAGCTTCTATGAAATACAAACTTGGGAAACTCAAACGTGTACCTTTAGATACACTCTCCTTTGCCAACTATCATAAGTTTATCCGTGAGCGTATGCTACTTAGGAAATCAAATCCTGAAAAAGCTGATGACTATGAAGCATGGAATAGACAAGGCTGGAGTGAAAGTTTTGTTGCCAATAGCAACTATACTCTCAATGAAGAAGATGGCATAGCTAGTTTAGAGTCATTTATCCAGTATCTCTTTAAAGCTACGATTTCTCGTAATCCAAATAGTGAAGAGATGGCACTCTTTAAAAGCCACATGTTAAGAGATAAAAGTGATACCAATACAACAAAAGTACTGGATTATAGCTTCAACCTCATCGACACACGTGATGATCCTCAAAATCAAGCTGACAAACGTGAGTCTAGAAAAAGAGATATTGCAATTATTGTATTGGATTATATTTCAAGACTAGGCGAAACATATACATTAAAAAAGGTCAAATAACATGAAAAGAAGAGATTTTATAAAATTATCTATGGCAGCTGGTACAGCTGTACTGCTACCAGACTTTAGTTATGCAAAAGAGTTAGATATCAGTCAAATTACTTTTTCATCAGGCATAAATACGACAAATAATGCACAAACCATTATTATATTTATGTATGGAGGAGCTAGCCAACTTGGAGGAAATCTTAGTAATATTGAAGAGATTAAGACAGCTTCACAAAGCAACTATGACAACTACTTTAGAGGTCTCACTCCTACAGCAAATAAATGTTGGCAAGAAGCAGGAGGAACACATATGGAAAGTCTCCTTGCAAATGGGGATATGACACTCTTTCGATGCTGCTACTCTAAGGTAAGAGAAGAAAATAACAATAAATCACATGGTTCGTGTACGGCACAAAATCAAAAAGGCTCATTTGATGAAGACAGTGCGGGTATACTGGCAAATTTGGCACAAATACTTGAATCAAATGCCGTTGTCAATGAAAATACACTGATGCCATTCATCACACTTGAGGGTGAATCAAAATTTTACATTGAAGGTCAAAAACCACTCAGTGGTTACCTCAAACCTGTAGGTTTAACAGAAGATTTAGAAAATCCATACAGTAGAGATGAACGTGACTGGAGATACTATACACCTCAAGAAAGAGACATACCCGATTATAATGACGAAGACAAAGGGTTCAATGCTCCTCTTTATGCAAAAATGGATACGCTTGCCCAAAAAAACAATGCAAGCGGGAAAATAAAAGATGCATTTGCCAGACGTGCTTCATTAAGTACATTTATTGATGATATAGCAAGCTCTACTACCCCTGATTTAGGTGCTGATGCTTACCCTACAGACAACAATTTTTCTGAAAAATTGGAAACTGCTGTGAAGATTTTATCTAAAAACCCTGATACAAAAGTAGTGACCATTGGTACAGGAGGATTGGGTGGATGGGATGACCATAATGAAGCGCGAGATTATGTGGAAAGAACAGAAAGTTTATTTCGAACACTTAAATCTGCTATGGCACACATCAAGGCTGAAGGTAAAGAACAAAATATCAATATAATGGTCTTTGGAGAGTTTGGAAGAAACGTCAATCTAAATTCTGCATTAGGCTGGGATCATGGTAATTTGCAAAACTTCTACGTACTGGGAGGAAAAGGATATTTCAACCATAAAGGCGTAGTTGGTGAAACGATACTAGATAATACAGGTTCGATTAATAGACTCTATCTAAAACCTAAAGCAGGAACTTATCAATTTGAGCCTTTAAGTATCGCTGCCACAATTTATAAAATTTATGGCATAGAAAATCCAGAAACACTTACCAATGGTAACAAAGCCATAGATCAACTCTTTACTTAATGTCTATATTTTCACTCTCGCTTCTAACGCACGCGAGAGTGACATAATATCTATGTTTTCCAACTCTACTCCTGTAGGCACACCTTGTGCTATCTTCGTAAAACTTATCTCTAAACCTTTTAACTTATCTTCTATGTAGAGTATCATTGTATCTGTTGCGATACTTGGAGGAAAAGCAAAGATAATCTCATCTACCCCATCTACCGCATAAAAGAGATGTGCTTCGTCAAGATCTCTTACTTCTGAAATCACATAGTACACTCCAGAGAATTGTCCACTCTCCTCTATCGTCAAAATGTCTTTGGCTGACTGTACGATACAAAGCTTACTTGAATCACGATAAGGGTCAGAGCAGATATTACAAAGTTCATCTTCACTCATATTATGACACTTCGCACACTTTTGTATACTATTGACACCTGTTTCAAGTGCATGAGCCAATTTCATCGCAGCAAAACCATCTTCCATCACAGCATGATAGGCTAAACGAATAGCCGTTTTTTTACCGATGGATGGAAGTGAACTAAAGGCATCTACCAAATTTTCAAATGCTTCTATTTTGTAATGTTTCGGCATTAGGCTCTTTCGTAATCAACTACTTTAGAGTACTCGACTACACTCTTAATGAAGTCAACTACCTTAAGATGCTCTGGGTGGATGGCATAGGCATCCAAACCTTCTTTACTTTCAAAAACAGTGATGATACTCAAATCCATCGCACGTTCTTCTTTAGAAAAATTGATACCGACATCGATACTTCTTAAACTAGGTACTGCACCCATAAGGTTTTCAAGCATCTGTTTTGCCTGAATCATATTGGCTTTTTTATTTTCTTCTTT
Organism: uncultured Sulfurovum sp.; assembly: GCA_964594745.1. Classification (GTDB taxonomy): domain Bacteria; phylum Campylobacterota; class Campylobacteria; order Campylobacterales; family Sulfurovaceae; genus Sulfurovum. Next base: position 2,818 of record CAZQOC010000032.1, on the reverse strand, counting down.
AAACTGAAATGTCACAATATGAACAATCATCTCTACTGCCTCTATAATATTTTGGGCATTATAACAAAATTATGGTAGAATTCGCGAAAATTATTCCCACTTTTATGGAGAAATATCAATGACAGAAATGAGTTATTACGAAGTACTGGAAGTGAGCAAAGATTGTTCGGGGGCTGAACTCAAAAAAGCCTACCGAAAACTCGCTATGAAATATCATCCAGACAGAAACCCAGAAGATACAGAGGCCGAAGAGAAATTTAAAATCGTCAATGAAGCCTATCAGGTGCTTTCAGACGATGAGAAGCGTTCTATCTATGACCGTTACGGTAAAGCTGGACTTGAAGGTCAAGGTGGCATGGGTAGTGGTGGCTTTGGTGCCGGTAATATGGATGACATTATGGATATATTTAATTCTATGTTTGGCGGTGGTGGTGGAGGATTTGGTAGACAATCTCGCCGTGATCCTAGTCAAAAGTATGCCCTAGACTTCGAGATAGAACTACCACTTAAATTCCATGAAGCCGTCTTTGGCTGTGAAAAGAAAATAGACATACGCTACAAAACACCATGTACCGACTGTAAAGGTACAGGAGCCAAAGATGGTAAACTAGAGACTTGTGAATATTGTGGTGGTCAAGGGCAGGTACTTATGCGCCAAGGGCCTATGCAGTTTGCACAAACCTGTCCAAAATGTCATGGACAAGGACAGAGTGTCAAGGAAGCTTGTGGCAGCTGTCAGGGTAAAGGGTACCATGAAGAAGAAGATACTGTCACTATAAACATTCCTGCCGGAGTAGATTCGGGCAATAGACTCAGAGCACAAGGTTATGGTAATGAGAGTAAAAATGGACAACGTGGTGACCTCTATCTGACATTCATTGTAGAAGAAGATGAGAACTTCATCCGTAATGGCAATGACATCTACATAGAAGTGCCTGTCTTCTTTACACAAGCAATACTTGGGGAGACTATCTCTATCCCTGCACTTGATGGTGAACTGGAGTTAGAACTTAAACAAAGTACCAAAGATAAAGAACAATTTATCTTTGATGGTGAGGGTGTTGCTGATGTGCATGGAGGGCGAAAAGGTCGTCTCATCGCACAGGTGCAGATGATACTTCCTAAAAAAATCAATGAAGAACAAAAAGAACTTCTTGAAAAACTTCAAGAGAGTTATGGTGTAGAGAGCCGTCCGCACAAATCTACGTTCGATTCTGCTTTTGATAGAGTCAAATCCTGGTTTAAATAAATCATCACGTAGGGTGGGTTGCCCAACGGAAATGCCCTTGGGGTATACCCACCATAATATTTTTTAGCACAACGTTTTATTTTGACGGCGGATAAATCCACCCTACGCGCCATATTATTGTACCTTCTGGTGTAAAATAATTTTTGTTTGAGATGTTTCCAAATTACTCTCATCACTACGGGCATCATACGCAATGACATACACTTCATCCCCACTCTGCAGGTAGTTGTGTTCACCAAATTCGGCATAGGCTGTAGCCCCCATAGAAATAAGTGCTTGTTTAGGGTACTTACTGTTTTTTATATGTGTAGCTATATCTTCCAGTGGCCCAAAATCTTTTTGGGTATTCATTTTATCTATCAACCATGTTTTAAGCTTGGTATAGAAATATGAGTACCCAAGTAACGGTGCATCAACGCCATAAGGATATACCACTCCCTCCCGCTTCACAAAAGAGCAAAGATGATAGTGATCCATCACCCCACCCTCTTCAAATTTATCTATATCTATCCATTTGTCACCAATACCTTTAGAGTTTTTTCCCCAAGACTTCTTCTCAGATATTTTCTTGGCTCCCTCTTTGCGTATGGTACAGTCGTTAAAAGTAGTAAATCTTTGAGCCATTAAATCAATGACTTCTTTTTTATCATTATAGACAATATCAAAAAGTACAGCTATTTCAGGCTCTACCTGTGCATTGGCTTCATAGCTTGGTAGAGTAAGCATATCTGTTCCTATAGAATACAGACCTAAAAAAGTTTCCGAATGAGGTAAATAAAAAGGAAAAATACCTTTAGGAGCATCGGCTGTTTCTGTAACAACATGTTTAAAGTCTTCAAGTTCTCCTGCTTGTTCTAAATGGTGTGCAAAATTACCAGCAACGCCTAAACATAGTACATCTTTTAATTGCATAGAAATATCCTTAGATAAAAATATCGTAGTATATCTTAGTGATGGTTATAATGTGTTTTTTGAAATAAAAGTTTGAAGAGATAGGAAGTATATCTACTACCCCAAGATAGTAGATATAAGGTGTGAGCTAGTTACCAGCTACAGCATCTTTAAGTGTTTTACCCATTTTAAATTTAGGAGCTGTATGTGCTGCTTTTGTATATGTTTTATTTGTTCCTGGTACTTTACCAGATTTTTCAGCTACTTCTACTGTTGAAAATGTACCAAAACCTACAAGAGATACTGATTCTTTTTTTACAAGTGCTTCAGTTACAGATGCAATAAATGCTTTAACTGCTCTCTCTGCCGCTGCTTTACTTTCAAACTCACCATTTTTTTGTACTAATTCTACGAAATCTGACTTTGTCATTCTTCTTCCTTTTTGTTTTAAGATGCAGTTATTATAGCACAAGATACTCTTAAGTCAAGCTAAATAGGGAGATTTAATGCCTATTTTTTAAGTTTTTAGGCATTTTTTATTATTTTAATATAATGATATAAAGAAAATTTAATATTTTATATGGGTTTATTTAATTTTAATGATATTAAAAGATGGTGCGCACGAGAGGATTTGAACCTCCACACCCGTAGGGCACTACCCCCTCAAGGTAGCGTGTC
>CAZQOC010000031.1:0-11979 GCA_964594745.1 uncultured Sulfurovum sp. | reverse complement strand
TTCACTCCCTAGTGCCATACGAGGTACAAGTACTACAGTGTTGTCAAGTACAACCAATGCTTCCTTTTCATTCAAAGCAAGTGGTGCTGTAAAAGAATCTACCGCCTGCTGTGCAAAGAAAACTTTAGAAACCTTGTCTGCTGTGATACCTTTACTCTCTAAAAATGCCGTAATGCTTCCTAAATCATAAGCGATGAACACCCATGTCTCTTCTTCTTTCATAACGAGGTAGTTGTAGTTACCCCCCTCTTCAAGAAGTCCGTCAAACAGTGAAGGGGCAATCTTCTTTGCCTGATACGCATACTTCACAGGTAGTGCTTCTTTTTTTAGTGTATAAAATTGTGGTGTCAAGAGTACATTGACACTCTCATCCAAGCTAACCCGCTCCATAGAAGTATGTACAAGAAGTAACTTTTTATCTTTTCCCATAAAATTCAAAATATTTTGCCTCTCCTTGAATATATTTAAATCTAAATTGGTACGGTCTTTTCCCACTTTTGAAAGAGACCGTACATTCACTCTCTTCTAAAAATTTACCCACAACAATCTTTTCTTGACTAGCATAGTCTCCCCCATTATTATTGACAAAAGATTTCAAAGAACCTTTTGCAGGGTCAGCATACCAGTCTCGTACCGATTGCAAATCAAGATCAAAAAGTATAGATATAAGCTCAGGCGACGCATATTCTGCATCTATTTGTGTTGCTTTACTAGAAAATGTAAAATACTTTTTCCATGGTACACGACTAGCCGCAGGGTCATCTACTTCTAGTTGGTAGCGACTGACAATTTGCGCAAATTGTTGGTATGATATGATACCGTTTTTTTGTCTAAGTCTGCTGTACTCTTTTTTCACAAATTTCTCTTTACCTTTTGACGCATCTACAAGCATCTCTTGTAATCTTGTTGGGTCTTCTAGGGTATATTCTTGTGCCAAGGTATCAAAAAGCGTTTGTGCAAAACTGTACTGTGCTCGCATCCCTGCATCATTTTCCAGTGCAAGCCAATTTACATTGACCCCATTGGAAAGAGGCTTACAACGTAACATCATTTGAAACCTACCATCAGGAGAACGTAACGGTACGGGAAATTTATAGAGTGTAGAAAAAAGTGTTTTTTTCTTTTTAAATTTATCAAATACCGAAGTAACATCCGCATAATAGAGATCTGCTTGTATCATAGCGGTGGTATCTGATGAGTCATGCTGCACTTCTTTAAAGTAGCTCAGGAGTACCATCGTCAAAGCAATAATAATGAGTAGCACAGAAAATGTGACCATAAGGGCAAATCCTCGTCTGTGTCTAACAATAGTACTTGGAAATTCTGTTTTATCCATCTAAAAGCTCTATTAAAGTAAAATTTGTAAAATTAATTATAAATTTTTTAAAATATTATACCAAAGCAAACTAAAGGATGCACATGCACACGCAAACTAGATTCAGAACAGGCTTCTCTCTTATAGAACTTCTTATTGTTATCGTGATACTCGGAGGGCTCATGGCAGTCGTAGCCCCTGGACTTATGGACTCTCAAAGAAAAGCAACGAGAAATACCATGTGTCTTTCGATGAATGACCTCAAAGGACGCTTTGAACAGTTTGAACTTGACAATGGTACTTTACCTGACACCGAAGAGGGTATGCAGGCACTGCTTTCAAACCCAGATGCTGACAAGTACCCTAACTACCCTGTAGCACCCTACTTGAAACAACCCAAAAAAGATGCATGGAACACACCTTTTGTCTACATTAAAAAAGGTTCAGAGATTGAGATTATCTCCTATGCTGCCGACAGAAAAGAAGGTGGAGAAGGATGGGATAAAGACATTATTCTGAGTAAAGAGTGTAACAAACAATAGGTGATGTCACATATATTTCGTATGCATACACGTAGAGGGTTCTCGCTGATAGAACTCCTCATTGTAGTAGTGATTATCTCCTTGGTGTATGCTATAGGCTTTTCCAATTTCCAAATACGAAAATCTGCGCCGAAGGCTCTTACGCCTATGAACCTCAAAGAGAGCATTGTCAAATCAGAGTTTTTTAATGGACATGCTACACTCCTATGTGTAGACAAATGCCGCACCTGTTACCTCAGAGAAGATGTATCTGCCCCTTTTAAAGCCTATGCAAATAAAATAGACCTTACAAATATCAAAGCCTACAGCATCAATGAACGAGACACACTCCAGCGCATAGAATACGAACGTTATGACGATAAAAAGATTTGCCTTGTGATGGATTTTTACAACAACGGAAGCTCTACACAAATGATACTTGAAAATAAAGATGGTGCATACTTCTTGCCTGCTTTTTTTGGAGAGCCTAAACGTTTTGATTCACCAGAAGATGCAAAAACCTACTGGCTTACACAGAGTGACAGTGTTTCTAGTTCGGGAGATTATTATTGATGATACCTTTTAAAAAACAATGTAAAGCATCATTACATTTTTCTTGTAAAACTTTACGCCCTGCCTTTACTCTCATAGAGATTTTGATTGCGGTTTCCATCCTCTCTGTCGCCTTTGTTTATGTATTAAAAGTCCATAGTGATAACGCTAAGTATATCGTCTACCTCTCAGAGAGAAATAAAAACTCTTTGGAGGATTCTCTGTTTTTGAGTAAAAATATTTTACGTTACCATAAAGACAATAAAACGGCATATGACATACTAGAGCGTTATGTCAAAATCAAAGAAGATGAAAGTCGCACCATACTCAAGAAAACACACAGGGATATTTTCATTCCTGAAGAGATAAAAATCATTCCTCCTCCAGAGACAAGAGGACCCACCGCCATCGTCAACGAAATCAAACTCAAAGACAAGCACTCTGCCAATTATTGGCATTTTAAAATACAAGCATTTTAAAAATCTTTCACTGTCCTAGATGAGGTTTTGATAAATGCCACAAAAAGTCCCAGTCCTGTAAGCATCAACAAGCTATTTCCCAACAGATCATGTGACCAGTAAAAATCTTTATGTCCTTCCCCTGTTTCTGTCACATAGACAACCAGTAAAATGCGTAGTACATTTACCACAGAAAACAGTACATACCCTATGCACACCCAAAGTACTTTATGCCAAAACTTAGACGGGTATGCCAAAATAGAAGCAAACAAAAAAAGTATGGGTATCATCCCATTACAGGCTTTATTGATGATGATTTTATAATGAGGATTTATCCAAATATCTACACCTTGAAGCTGTTCTGGTTTTAAAAACAGATCTAAAAAATAAAGCGTAAGCTTGGTCTGCCCGACATTGAGCATGTCAGATACTGCTGAGGTTGGTGCATAAAACAAGACAAACAACACAGCCAAAAAAAGAAAATACAAAGCTACAAATCGTTTCATGGAGACACTATAACAAGATACAGCTAAAAAAGTTATAATACTAGCAACTAAGAATGAAGGATATATCTAGATGCTTTTTAAGTATAAAGGTTATGATAAATCAGGTAAAAAAGTGAAAGGTACCGTTGATGCCTCTTCTGTAGAAGAAGCAGGGCAGAAGCTTAAAAACCGTGGTATTTACCATGAAGGACTTAGCGCGACCAAAGAGTTTTCTCTTGAAGCTTTTTCAAAACGTCAAATGCCGGGGGATTTACTAGCCACCTTTTCCAAAGAACTCTCTTCTTACCTCAGCTCTGGTATGACCATCCTTACCGCCATCAAACTGCTTGAAAATCAACACGAAGGAGAGAAGCGCTATGTCTCTTTCTTGAACTCACTCAAAACCATGATAGATGAAGGAAAATCACTCTACCATGCCCTCAATACTCAAAAAGTCTATGCCCTTCCTGACTTCTTCCTGCAAAGTCTCAATGTTGCAGGGCAAAGTGGTAAAATGGTAGAAGTACTCACCAACATGGCAAACTTTTTCTCTGCACAAAATAAGATTAAAAAGCAAGTCAAAGGAGCCATGATTTACCCAAGTGTTATCTTTGTGGTTGCCATTTTGATTATCGCCTTTTTACTCGTCTCTGTAGTACCCGAAATTACCAAAATATTTGAAGACACCGACCAGGCACTACCTCCTATTACGCAGTTTGTGGTAAACAGCAGTGATTTTCTTATTGCCCACTATATTGGCATTCTTATTTCCATCATCTTTGTTGTGATCTTGTTTAAACTTGCTTATGCAAAAATAGATACTTTTCATAGGCTTGTCGATGCATGGATGATGAAACTCCCTCTTATAGGCACACTCATACAAAACCATGAACTGGGACGTTTCTCTTATATTCTTTCCCTGATGCTTAGTTCTGGGGTAGCCTATGCACAGGCCGTACAACTTGCCAAAGCCACCTTTGGAAACTATGGCTTAAAGGACCTTTTTGACAAAGCCTCTGTGAAGGTCGTCGAAGGGAATAAACTCTCTAACTCTTTACAGCTTGTACGCGGGGTAAAACTCAAACGAAACTTTATGCAAACCCTTGCACTTGGAGAAGAGTCAAGTGAGGTGGCTGAAGTACTAAGCAACACATCAGCACTTTATGCTGAAGAGAATGATGATAAACTGAACATTTTACTCAGCTTGCTTAACCCATTTATGATGTTAGTTATCGGTGGCTTTGTTGGTGTGATTATCGCAGCGATGATGCTTCCGATTTTTTCTATGACGCAAGGATTACAATAAATGTCAAATTTAATAAAAATAACACTGCTCACTCTTCTGCTCTTTCGCCCTCTTTTTGGAGACATCATAGGTGGAGAGGTTTCAATAGGTTTTTATAATCACTCCCCAAGTGGTAATGCCTTATACACCACACCCGTAACTGGCACAGCAAGTTCTGCTGACTTGAAAGATACTTTAGGATGGAGTGATACACAAGATATTTTCCTCAAAGCCTACTTTGAGCATCCTTTGCCCTTTATCCCTAATGTAAAACTAGGATTTACCAAACTTTCACATGATGGTACTGGTGCCGTTTCTCTCTTCTCCTGGGGGGACATTACCAGCTTCTCAGGAGAAGTAAAAAGTAACTTAGACTTGCGTATAACAGATCTAACCCTCTACTATGAACTTCTCGATAATTGGGTAGAGTTAGATGCTGGACTGACAGGAAGATATCTCAGTGGAGATGTCCAAGTCAATACACTTTTAGACAATGAGCATGTAAGTTTCTCCTCATGGATTCCTATGCTCTATACCAAAGCACGTTTCAATATCCCCTCTACAGACGTCTCTTTACAATTAGAAGCCAATGGTATCTCTTATCAAGGTGCTACATTTTATGATTATACACTTTCTGCACGATACACACTGGCTGTAGGTCTGGGATTAGAAGCGGGATACAAAGCTTTTCATATAGACAGTAATGAGCTAAGTTCAGGACTTGAATCCAACATGGACTTTACAGGGGCTTATGCTGCTGTGGTATGGGATTTCTAATGGCGAAACAATCTTCCTCTAAAAAACAAAGATTTAGAGACATCAAACAAGGTAAAAAAGCAGAAAAAGAAAACACTTCTAAATACAAGTACCCTTATGCAAAAGTGACTGACAAAATGAAAGCTTTTCTTACAGATAGTTTTATGCTTGTAATGCCCATCATGTATGCAGTAGTTTATCTGCTCATGGATGGACGTGAAGGATTTGCAGAACACAAACTTTTAGGATGGGTTGCAATCTTTGTCCCTCTTATTATTGTCCAAACAATCTTCATGACAAAAACTGCACAAACCCCTGGATATAGAGCCTACAACTTGAAACTCATCGATGAGTATACAGGAGAAAAACCTACACTGTTTATCATTCTGTTTAGAAATTTTTGTGCCATGTTGTCTTTTTTCACTTTTTTTGGATGGACGATGATGTTTTTTAGAAAAGATGCAAAAACATTGCATGATTTACTCTCTCGTACAGCTGTAATACGTAAATGATGCCTACAAAAACCTCTATCATCTCTCCCTTTACACTTCTACTGAGTGCCTACTATTTCTTTTATTTTGCACTTGTGGGGGTGTATGTCATTTTTATGCCTAAAGCCTTATTAGAGCTTGGCTATACGCCTATTGAAGTAGGTATCATCTATGCCGCAGCCCCTTTTATGCGTTTTTTGCTCCCTTTTGTTTTTAGACATGCCATTGCGCTAACCCCTAAGGTCTATCTGCTTGCCTTGGCATTAACCTTTGTTGCAACACTTCTTTTTTTAGTAAGTGTGGAGGATTTTTGGTTGTATCTCTTAGCCAATCTTCTTTTTGGTGCAGCGATGGGTGTTTCTCTGCCCTACGTAGAAACCATAGCCCTAGCATCACTTTCCAAACACCATTATGGAAAAGTACGTCTTTGGGGTTCGTTAGGGTTTATGGCTATTGCTTTATGGTTAGGTAAAATACTTTCTTCACCTCATGTTGCTCTTTACTATCTCGCTTTTATGGCTCTTTTGACGCTCTTTTTTGGTGCCTTTTTAATCCGACATGACACCTCTAGTCACAGTACAGCCCAAGAAGATGCCTCGTTTTCGCTCAGTAAATATTGGGCATTTTGGGTATCTATTTTTCTGATGCAAGTAGGCTTTGGTGGCTTTTATAACTTTTTTACAATTTATGAAACTTCTCATGGTATCTCTTTGGAGATGACTTCGTGGATGTGGAGTTTTGGCGTTATTTGTGAAATTGTCATGCTCTACTTCCAAGGGCCATTGTTGCAAAAAAACCTACTTAACATTTTACAGTTTGCTACGCTAGTTACTGCATTTAGATGGCTTTTACTCTATCTTTTTCCTGACTCCATCACATTTACCTTTGCCTCTCAATCACTACATGCCGTGAGTTTTGCACTCTATCATACTGCAGCTATTACCTATGTCTTTTCACTCTATACCCAAAAAAAATTGGCACAACAATTCTTTTTGGGTATCGCCTTTGGTTTGGGAGGTTCTGTAGGTGCACTACTCGCTGGAAAAATCTATGGTGAGTACCTCTTTCTCATAGAAGCTTGCATCACTTTTACTGCTTTTATGGTACTCTGGATACATCAAAAACGCAAAAGGAGTCTCTAGCATGTACCACATACCTGCTGTAATCTTTGCGGGAGGCAAAAGTTCCCGTATGGGAAAAGACAAAGCACTTTTACCTTTTGGAACCCACACATCACTCAGTAAATACCAATACGTAAAACTCTCTAAACTCTTTACTCATGTGTATCTCTCCACCAAAAAACAGAAGTTTGATTTTACCTGTCAGACCATTACCGATATAAAAGAAGCATCTTCCCCTCTGGTTGCACTGCTCTCATGTTTTAGTAGCTTACCAAGTGAAACTGTTTTTGTATTGAGTGTTGATGCACCCTTGGTTAATAAGGAGATTATCACAAGGCTTTATGAGGAAAGTATCTTACCAGAAAACAAAAACAAAGATGCCATCATTGCACAAAGTCCCAAAGGGATACAACCACTTTGTGGATTTTATAGACGCTCCATTCTTCCTTTGGCAGAGACTTGTCATGCTGAAAATAATCACAAACTCACCACACTACTTCAAAAAGCAAATACATTGTATGTCCCTTTTAAAGAAGAGAAACCTTTTACCAATCTAAATACTATGCCCCAGTATCAAGACTTAAGAGAATCCTTGGCCAGTTCAACCGCACACAACTTTTGATCATTATCAATCATTTGTGACATGAGTTTTTTAGAGAAAAATACAAATTTTTCAAACAAAGCTGAATGATATTTATCTTTATGGTAAACCATTAAAAAGTCTCTTTTACACTCAAAGTTTTTCACAGGTACTTGAAACAGTTTCCCTTCTTGTAGTTCTTTATCCACAGATATTTTAGAGATACATGTCAAACACTCACGATTTTTCAAAATGCTTTTGATAGATTCTGTATGCCCAAGCTCTAAAAAGACATTTAAATCATCTACTTTCTCTTTAATATAATCTAAAAATACTTCTCTTGTTCCTGAACCTTCTTCTCTAAGTACCCAGCGCATGGAGGCAAGTTCATCAATATATACAGGTGCAGCGTTGGCAATATTTTCATTTTCTGTCACGATAAGCAATTCATCTACACCAATTTTCTCTTTAATGATGTCGGAACCTGCAACAAAACCTTCTACAAACCCAATATCTATGCTACCCTCTTGAATCATATTGGCGATATCTTGTGTATTTCCCTCTTTAAGTGTAATTTTTACATCAGGGTATGAACTCATGTAAGAACAAATTATCGAAGGCATCAAATAATCCACGATGGTTGTACTCGCACCTACACGTATCATCCCTTTATTTTCTGAGTTTTTAAATTCATATTCAATGTCTGAAAGTTTTTTATAGATGGGATCAATCTCTTTATGAAAGGCACGTCCTACTTCATTGAGTACCAATTTTTTATTGATTCTGTCAAAAACGGGACGTCCTAAAATACTTTCAAGCTCTTTAATGGACATAGAAATGGCTGATTGACTTAAATGCATCTCTTTGGCTACATTGGTCAAATGCCCAGATGCGACCACGTTTAAAAATATCTCCATTTGTCGTAAAGTTAATTTCATATTTTCTCTTTGTTCATTATTAATGATTATTATAAGTAATTATATTTATTTTGATATTATATCAAAATTATAGTATAGTTCCAAAAAAATAATCAAATAATTTGATGTAAAAGGATAAATATGGCTTTTTCACCACAAAATCGTAAGGGTACCCTAAGTGGTATTCTTTTTGTTGCAATCTTTGCAGGAGCGGCAACGTATATTTCTGGCCTAGCTCCCATAAAAGCACTAGGTCTTTCCCCTCTTGTTATAGGTATCGTTATGGGTATCTTTTATGCAAATACCCTGCATAACCAAACCCCTAAAGAGTGGCAAAGTGGTATTACGTTTTCTGCAAAGAAAATCTTACGTTTTGCCATTGTTATTTATGGTTTTAGAATTACCTTTCAACAAATTGCTGAAGTAGGCATGGAAGGTTTCTTGGTCTCACTGATTATGCTTAGTTCTACACTCATCCTAGGCTCATGGTTAGGAACAAAAATCTTTGGTATGGAAAAAGACACTTCTATCTTGACTGCTTCTGGTGCTTCTGTATGTGGAGCTGCTGCGGTACTTGCCACAGAACCTGTGCTCAAAGCCGAGGAATACAAAACAGCCATTGCTGTGTCTATGGTTGTGCTTTTTGGAACTATCTCTATGTTCCTTTATCCAGTCCTTTACACGACTATCATTGAGCATGCTACAGGTTTCTTGCATATGGATCCACGTACTTTTGGTATCTATGTTGGTGGTACCATTCATGAAGTAGCACAAGTCGTAGCTGTGCCTGCTTCAGTACCAGGAAGCCCTAAAGAGATGGCAGATGCTGCAGTAATTGTTAAAATGACACGTGTGATTATGATTGCTCCTATGCTCATCATCCTTGGTCTTTACCTTGCATGGTCAGCCAAAAAAGAAGGAGGCATCAGAAATGAAAAAACCAAACTTGTTATTCCTTGGTTTGCTGTATACTTTATCATGGTGGCAGGATTTAACTCATTTCATCTTATCCCACAAAATATTGTAGACATCATTAATGAAGTAGATACTTTCCTTCTTACTATGGCGATGACTGCTCTAGGTATGGGAACAATCTTTGCTAAATTCAAAGGTTTGGGACTAGCTCCTGTCTATACAGCTACAGGTATGTTTGTTTGGCTTGTGGTAGGTGGATTTGTTGTTACAAAACTTATTTGTATGTAATCCCTATAAGTAGATGTTATCTACTTATAGAGCTTCCCTTGCGTCTTCTATAACTCAACGCTTCGAATATATCTTTTTTTTCTATCTGTTCATGTCCATTTAAATCAGCGATAGTTCGCCCTATCTTTTTCACAGATGCAATACTTCTATGAGAGAGTCCAAACTTTCCTATGGCACTTTCAAGTATTTTTTCAGCCTCATCATTTAAGATGCAATAGGTTTCTATCTCATCTTCAGTAAGCTTTCCATTGAGACGCATTTGCTTACGTCGCTTTTGCCGTTTGAATGCTTCTATTACTGCTTTATGCATCGCCTCAGAAGTTACATCACCTTTATCATCTTGACCCACTTCTTGCATCACTACAAAAAGGTCTATACGGTCTAAAAATGGATCAGAGAGTTTATTGGCATAGCGTTTTATCTCCATTTCTGAACAGCGACACGCTTTTACCTTAGAAAGTAAGTTTCCGCAAGGACAAGGATTTTGTGCTGCGATGAACATAATATCTGCTTCATATTCTATCTTGGCGTTCACTCTGGCAATATGCACTTTTTTGTCTTGTAGTGGTTCTCTCATTGCCTCTAAAACCTGTTTGGAAAAATGGGGTATTTCATCGAAAAACAAAATACCCTTGGATGCAAGTGCCACCTCACCTATACGCGCTTGTCCACTTCCTCCCCCAAAAATAGATGCAGACGTTGCAGTATGATGGGGTGACCTCATCGGACGTATCGCTTTAAAATTAGGTGTTTGCCCATCTAAAAACTGATGTTTTGCGATGGAAAGAAGTTCTTCTTCTTGCATAGGAGGAAGTATATCTTTGATGCGTTTGGCTATCATGCTTTTACCGCACCCTGGATTACCCTCCATAAAAAGATTATGCATCCCCGCAGCAGCTATCAATGCTGCTCGTTTTGCTATCATCTGTCCTTTCACATCTTTAAAGTTACTTTCATACTTTTCTTCATAAAAATATGCTGTTTCCTCCAAAGAAAAAGTTTTTGCATCATACGCAAACTTCTGCACATTGGCTTTAAATTCTCCCTTACTTACCAAGAGTATCGCTTCATTCAATGTCTCTACGGCTATGAAGTCAACTCCAGATATGTGACTCAAATAGCCAATAGCCTCTTTAGGCACTATGGCTCTTTTAATAAGCCCTTGTTCTTTCAGTGAAAGAATGATAGGGAAAATCATCGAAGAGCTCTTTACTCTGCCATCTAGTCCCAGTTCACCAAAAACAAACAGTCCCTTTTCCTCAAAACTCTTCTTATTAAGCGCTACAAGCAATGCAAGTGCCAAGTCAAAATGGCTACCTGACTTCTTTCCTTCTGAGGGAAACAGGCCTACTGTTATTTTAAGAGGGGGAAAAACAAATTCATTTGTAAGAAGTGCAGACTTTACACGCTCTTTGGCTTCTTGTATATCAGAACTCGCAAGCCCCACCACAGCAAATCCTGGCAGACCTTTGGTAAAGGTGGCTTCTACTTCTATGACTTGTGCATTCACACCATCTAAAGTAGCACAGGACAGTCTATTGACTATCGCTTCTTTTTTAGGTTTTTGTTTGATTTTTGTAACTTTTGGTGGAGTACCACTATCTATTTTTGCATTCATATACGTAGTGTGACATAATTTTAAAAAGAGCTGCAAAAATATTGCAAATTGACATATTTATTTAAAATATACCCATTCATTATAGTCCTATCTATTTTTTTCTCAGAAAACATGACATCTCTATGCTATAATCTTAAAATATGTACCGCATAAAGGATAAGGAAACCAATGGATTATATTGAAATAGCAATGAAACGTGCAAAAGAGATAAATTGTTCAACAGACACCAATTTCTTTCAGGCACTTAGCGAAGTACTGGTCTCCATCCGTCCTCTCATGGAAAAACATCCTGAATACACCACACAAAACATAATAGAACGTATTCTCTCTCCTAACAGAGCCATTAACTTTAAAATAGAGTGGCTGGATGATAGTAACACTATTCACGTTAACAGCGGATATAGAATCCAATTTAACAACGCTTTAGGTCCATACAAAGGGGGTGTGCGTTTTCACTCTTCTGTCAATCCTGACATCTTAAAGTTTCTTGCCTTTGAACAGATCTTTAAAAATGCTATCACTGGACTTCATATAGGTGGTGCCAAAGGGGGTGCGGACTTTGACCCTAAAGGTAAAAGTGATAAAGAAATCATGAAGTTTTGTCAGGCATTTATGACAGCGTTTTATAACAGTCTTGGGTCAGATGTGGATGTACTTGGTGGAGATATTGGTGTAGG
>CAZQOC010000030.1:2446-11980 GCA_964594745.1 uncultured Sulfurovum sp. | reverse complement strand
ACCCCAATACTTGAACCCAAACGTACTGGCTTAATAATCACAGGATACTCCATAGATATTTTTCTTTCATCATTTTTAGAAAGATACTCATAAGCAACTGTTTTGACACCTAAACTCTCGGCTAAAAACTTAGTATACAGTTTGTTATAGGAGAGGGCTGAAGCTTCCATGCGTGGAGAGATGAAAGGAATATTGAAAAACTCCATCATAGAAGATATTTTTCCATCTTCACCATCACGACCGTGAATGAGATTAATCAAACCATCAAAAGCCACTGCTTTACTTCCAAACATCCCATCAACAAAAAATCCACCTTGTTTAAGTGTCAACTCTTTAGCTTTTTTATATTCCCCTGATGAAAAGAGTTTAGAGTTTATTTTTTCTGTATCTATCAGATAAAATTTTCTATCATCACTGACAAAAATATAAGTGAGTATAGATTTTTTAAGCACTTTTTTCATAGTGATGGCAGAAACAATACTTATTTCATGTTCAAAACTAGAGCCTCCGAAAAGTATAGCGATATTCATGTTTTATCCTTTTATAGCATCTTGGCGAATTCGCCGAAGATATATGCTGATTCGTGTGGTCCAGGACTTGCTTCTGGATGATGTTGTACTGACATAGTCGGAGAGTCATTATACTTTAGTCCCTCAATGGTATTGTCAAAGAGGTTTGTGTGTGTCACAGTCGCAACTTCTGTGATGTTATCTGGTACATTGTAGTTATGGTTTTGTGCTGTGATTTCTACGGTGTTAGTCATCGCATTGAGTACAGGATGGTTCCCGCCATGGTGACCAAACTGTAACTTGTACGTATCATACCCATGTGCGATAGAGAGTAGCTGATGTCCCAAACAGATACCAAAAAGTGGTACTTTATGAGCAATAAGCTTTTTAATCTTTTCTTGTTCCTCTTTTAAAATGAGTGGATCTCCAGGACCATTAGATAAAAAGACACCATCAATCTCTTTACTCTCTATCTTAACGATAATATCTTCTACAGACATATCATTAGGTACTACAGTCACTTTCATCCCTGCATGTGTCAATTCATTGAGGATATTTCTTTTAATACCAAAATCAAGCGCGATGATTTTTTTAGTAGTCTGTGGTTTATCATAATTAAAAGTACTCATATTATAGCGTGCCTCATCATGCACGTAAGCTTCTTTTGTACTCACTTGTTCAATGTAGTTGACATCCTCAATACGTGGTGAAGTCTCCAACACTTTTTTAAGCTCTGAGGCATCATGTATCTGCGTTGAAGCGACCATCATCATCGCACCCTCTTCACGAAGCATTTTAGTGATAAAACGTGTGTCTATCTCACAAATACCCATCACATTTTCTCTCTTCATGAGTGCATCAAGTGTCTCTTCACATCTAAAGTTTGAAGGCCTGTCTTGGTAGGTACGCACGATGATACCTTTACAATGTGCCCCTTTGCTTTCCATATCTTGCGCATTGCATCCCACATTGCCTATCTCAGGCATGGTAAAGGTAACAAACTGCCCCGCATAAGAAGGGTCAGTGACAATCTCCTGATACCCTGTAAGAGAGGTGTTAAATACGATTTCCCCTACAGATGTACCTGTAGCACCGAAGCTTTTTGCTTCAAGCATCAATCCGTTTTCAAAATATAGTGATACTTTTGTCATTACAACATTCCTCTTTTTGACAACTCTTCTTGGTACAATCTCTCATAAAGCAATTCATAATCCTGACTTCCTGGAATCACCTCTTTTTCCATGCCTTTGATTTTCTCATAGACAATGTCGTCTATCTCATCATAAGCATCAGCAAAAGCTTTAAAGGATTTAAAAATTACATTTTTTACTTGGTTTTCATTGACATCATACTCTGCTAAGTAATTCTCATAGAGTTCATCCAAAATAAGGTGCGCCAAATCATTGTAACGGTCATCATAGTTCATAATCACACCTGCTTCAGGTGCCATTTTCTTTTTGATCATAAAGAAAAGCTGTCTTTCGTCTGCATGCTGAAACTCTATCTCATCATAGTTTTCATCTAATATTTTTTTTACTTTTTCATCCAATGCATGCTCTTTTGCAAGATTTTCATCGATGATTTTCTTTGCAGCTTCTACTACGGCTTCTCTACCCTTTGGCAATGTAATAAAAGGTGCATTGGCTAAATCAATCCCTATTTTGGTTGCTACATATCCCGTCTGTTGTGGTTTTAATCTCATTGCTACCCCTTTATTATCTAATTATAGTATCTTCTCTATCTGGACTTGTGGAGATAATCCCCATTTTTGTCCCTATCATCTCTTCAAGTGCTTCGATGTATGACTTTGCAGTTTCAGGTAAATCATCAAAAGCTCTTACACCTTCAGTCTTCTCCCAACCTGGGAAAGATTTATACACAGGTGTAGCATCTTCTAAATCATAAGGCACATAGTTTATCTCTTTCCCATCTACTTCATAGGCTACACATACTTTCACTTCATCAAATCCGTCAAGTACATCTAGCTTCATGAGTGCTACCTGGTCTACACCATTCACACGTACGGCATGACGCATTGCCACGGCATCAAACCATCCACATCTTCTTGGACGACCGGTGGTTGTTCCAAATTCATGCCCATTTTTGCGCAGCCTGTCACCCTCTTTAGTAAAATCTTCAGAAGGGAAAGGACCATTTCCTACACGTGTACAGTATGCTTTGGCGATACCTGTCACTTTACCGATATCTTTAGGGTTAATCCCAAGACCTGAACATGCACCCGCACTCACAGTCGTGGATGATGTGACATAAGGGTATGTCCCATGATCGATGTCAAGCATGGTTCCTTGAGCACCTTCAAGAAGTATTTTCTTCTCTTCATTCATAATCTCCCACATCATCTGTGTCGTATCGCAGATATATTTTCCGAGTACATCTTTATAGCCTTGCAGCTCTGCAAGTAACTCAGCTTCATTGGGTGCTTCTACCCCCATCGCATCAAAAACTGGTCTGTTCATAGCAAAGTATGCCACGATTTTAGCAGTCAACTTTTCAGGATTGAGAAGTTCACCAAGTCTATGCCCGATACGTGCTATCTTGTCACCGTATGCAGGGCCGATTCCCTTACCCGTCGTACCAATGGCCTTGTCACCCTTCATACGCTCTCTGGCTTGGTCTATGAGTGCATGGTAAGGGAGCAGTACGTGTGCTTTATCTGAAAGGAAAAGTCTTCCCTCCAAGTTGTCAAACTGCTCCATCTCTTTGATGAAATCTACAGGAGAAAGTACCACACCATTTCCTACAATGTTCTTGGCATTTGGGTTCAGTACACCAGAAGGTATGAGATGAAGTGCATACTTTTTGTCACCAATGACAATGGTATGCCCTGCATTGTGTCCGCCTGCAAAACGACAGACATAGTCGTGTGTTTGCGCCATATGGTCAACAATTTTCCCTTTACCTTCATCTCCCCACTGGAGACCTACAATTAAATCTGCTTTAGAACTCATCTATTCACCTTTATCCATTTTATAACACACACACTCATCTGTATAGAGTGCAAATCCTGCTGCTTCAACACCATCAATCGTGTAAATCCCACCCATTGCCAAGAGACTGTTGTCCTCAAACATTCTAAATGTCAAAGAGTCATAATAACGCATCTTCGCATAGAAAAGTGGAGAGATGACTATGTTGTCATATTCTACTTGCTCTGTGGCTTCTTTTATCTTTTCAAGTTCTACTTTGATATCTGATGGGAATGCCGATAAATCATCCAAATCAGAGAGTGCATTCATACGTACAAGCTGTTCTATCCATGGGAATTCTGCATTCATAATCTGCTCAACATGCATAGATTTCAACACTTCAAGTGACACCCCATACTTTTCATTGAGAAGATGAGGGATGCGAATGTTTGCTATCTGCATCACGGGCTTTGCATCCATTTCTGCCAAAAGCATCACTGCTGTTTTAGCCACTTCTTCAAAACTTCCATCAATCACCTCAGCACCTATTTGGTACTGTTCTTTGGTTGGAAATGTCACTGTTGGTTGTACATAAAACCACTTTTTAGACTCCGTAGAACGCCCTAGTCTTTTGGTGACAATGCGCACGACATCTGCAGTAGAATCAGCACGAAGGGTTACTTCATGGTTCTGTTCATCATTGAGTTTCAGTAGTGGTTTTTTGTCATCAAAACTCTCATGCTGGTGGTACGAAAAAAGTGGCGTCACTATCTCTTCAAATCCAAGATTTTCTAAAAGTTCAGCAGAGACGAATTCTATCTCTCTTTTTATCTTTGCCGACTCACCAAAGTAAAGTTTTGACCCCGAAGGGATTTCGTGTTCATAGACCATTAGTTCTCTTCTTTTTTCAATATGCTTTTAAAATACTCTTCATGAAACACACGTGATGCTGTCCCATCAAAGTCTCTACGTCCAAGTTTAGCCAACGCCAACTCTACAGCTGTCACTGCTGCTACCATCTCATAAGGCTCTATCAAGCCCATTTGGTTGATACGGAAGATTTTTCCTTTTAAGTGGTCTTGTCCACCTGCTACATTTACACCAAAGTCCGTTTTGAGTAGGTCACGTATCTCTTTTGCATTTTCATCATCTATCGTTGTCATAGACTTTGCTGGTGTTTGCGGATACGAATGAAGACCAAGTGCTTCAAGTGCAAGACGTGTAGCCTCTGCACGACGTGCTGTATCGGCAAATAATTTTTCTATGCCACCGTTGGCATCTATCTCTTGAAGAATAGCACGAAGCCCAATAATCAGTGTCGTTGCTGCGGTATAGGCAGTGGTATTTTGTTTTTGTTTTTTGATTTCTGAGGCAAGGTTAAGGTAGTACCCTTTGCCTGCACCCACTTTTTCAATGGCTTCATTGCTTAGTCCAAGTATCGCTAGCCCTGGCGGTAACATCAATGCTTTTTGACTTCCTGCGATAAGACAGTCAATGTTTGTTACGTCAATCGGTTCAACACCCACAGCCGTGATACCATCAGCGATAATCATAATACTTGAGTCGATAGCCTTCACCGCAGCAGCTATCTCTTCTACAGGATGACGTAGTCCTCCAGCAGACTCAGAGATCTGAATAGCAATAGCATCTACAGATGGGTTTGCCTTCACTGCTTCTACCACTTCTTCTACAGTCGCTGGGGTATCCCACTCATGTTTTATTTCTACATTTTTAAGTCCTGATGCCAGTGCTATCTTGCCGAAACGCTCACCAAACTTTCCAGAGTTAACTGAAAGTAGTGTGTCATGACATAGGTTCGTCACCGCCGCTTCCATCGCGCCTGTTCCGGAACTTGCAAGCATAATCACTTCATCGGTATTAAACAGTTTAAAAAGCAGTTCTCTTGTCCCTTTGAAAATCGCTTCAAATTCTGGTGTTCTATGGTGTAATGTCGGTGTAGCCATCGCCAATCTTACTGACTCTGGTACAGGGGTAGGTCCGGGTGTAAAAAGTAACATAAAAATCCTCGCAATCGCCATCATGACGACGGCGTAATTGGTAGGATTATATCCAAAAGTAGGTTAGTTTTTGGTGAAGAGAAACTTTACAGCGTAACCGTTTGCTGGCCAATCTCTTTATACCTTGCATAATAATGCTCTACAAAAGACTTTATTTTCTCATCTTTAGGTAAATAGATTCCCTCATTTTTCACAGCATATTGCTCTAAGTATGTACTCGCATCTATTTTTTTCAAGTACGTTTCTGCCAAGTTTTTATACGCTTTGATATACGCTTCTTTCATCGCATCATACTGAGTATAGTCTATGTGTATCTGCCCGTCATAACTGATGATGCCAGAACCAAAGAGTATATCTAAATGAATCAGTCCTTCACAGTAGTAAGGCAAGACTTCACCCACCTCACGCCAAGCCATCAAGCTCACTGCACGTGAGACAACATCATTAACCACATACTCTTTGAGTGCTTCTCTTTCATTGTGGAAAAATGCCATGAGTCCACCACTTGTCGCTTTAAACTCTTCTATGTTTTTAAACTGTCCTGTGCCGTTCATCTTGGTCTCAGTGTCAGAGTCTATCCACAAGATATGCCCATACTCATGCCCTACTGTTGAGATGTCATAAATCTCTTGCCACAGTGCTGGATTTGTGTCTATGAGTTCTCTTTGGGCTTTGACAAACTCCTCGCCCATCGTCTCAACACTGAGTTTCATAATAGGCTTTGACTTCTTTGACTCCATGACAAAGTCTGCATAAGCAAAGATTTTTTTACCTAATTCTGCTGAGACCTGCTCATCATTGGGTACAACCTGTGCAGAGAAGAGTCCATTAAACTCTGCTGCATAGTAGAGTATAGGCTGACCAATATAAAGTTGCGTTTCATCTACCTGTGTAAGGTTTTTAGCCATCGTTTTTTCTGCTTCATCACCAAATGTTTCTGCCATACGTGAAGCAAACTCTTTAATATTCTGCCGTGTAGCAGAACCCTCTTGCAATGCAGGGTTCACAATACGCAGATCCCACTCTAGTGCCACGGCTTTTCTGTAGTGGTCTTCATAGTATTCTAGCGGGTGTCCTACCTGCAATGGTGTTTTGACTGCCATCCATTTTCTGTCTACCTCAGCCCATTTACCTATGAGTTCATCAGGATTTTTATGACCAAATGCCTCCCAAATAGCCCCAAAGTACTCCAACCACTCCTGCTTCTGTCCAAAGACATCATCTTCATGTTGTCCTAGAAGTGCGATGAGTTGTTCTAACGCTGTGGTGACACCCTGTACCTGCTCGGGAAATGCTTCTGCGTAAGCAACAGATTTATAACCAGTATCTTCCTTTTTGAGTACGGAGTAACATCTATCCCCCACACATCCGCTCTCATCTTTATCGAGTAGAGACTCACTCTGTAACATCTCAAACACTTTCGCATCATCACCATTGAACATTTCACTAAGTTCAAGATTCACAGAGTGGATGATATGATCCGTCCAGTGACTCTGCCACTCACTCAAACGAACACCCACAAAATGTACACCCAACATAAGCGCACGGTAAAAAGGTGTCAGTAACTTCTTCTCTTCCACCCACGCGATAAAACTTTCATGACGGGTAATGTGCATCGTACTCACAAAACCATACGCCAACTCTTTTTTCATGGCAATCTCTTTTTTAGAGACACCATTCTTCTCTAACACCTGCTCCAAAGCATCTTCACGCAGATTGACTATACGCGTGAGTGCTGCCATCTCAGAGTCTTTATCTCTAGGAATATCCAGCAATTTTAAAAATGCATCCACCACCTTATCGGCTCTGTCATGGTGCTTACTCTCATCAAGCAATTCATAATACTTATTTAAACTACCTTGTCTATGTTGCAACTCATCATAAATGATTTGCAGGTCTTTCATAAATTGTTGTTTTTTCACTTTTCTAAATCCTTATTTTTAATACTGCATAAAAGGTAGCACATAATGCCAAAAAACCTTTTACCTATTCTATATCATTAATGCCCGGCAGAAGTTTGCATTTTTTTCTTTTGGGTTTGTTTTCTCTTTTGTTGCATCAACAAAAGAGAAAAGGAACAAAAAAACTACTTATTCTTAAGCATCCAAATAATCGGCTTGGCCAACGCAAGCGCCTTCCCGCGATGGGAAATCGCCGACTTCACATCATCATCCAACTCACCTAAGGTCTTGTCATAGCCTGCAGGGATAAATATCGGGTCATACCCAAAACCTTTATCTCCTCTAGGCTCATCTATCACATCGCCATGCATCCATCCATGCACTACGTATTCTCCATACTTAGAGACTATTGCAATGGCTGCAGTATAGTAAGCTGGCGTAGACTTCAGTCCTTTTTCTTTTACTGCTTCTATGAGTTTATGTAAGTTGTCTTTATCGGTCACACCTTCTCCTGCATACCGCGCAGAGTAGATGCCTGGCGCACCATTAAGTACAGGAAGAGAAATGCCTGAATCATCAGCAATGACCAGATACTCTTCTCCCAATTTTTCATAAATAGTACGTGCTTTGATGAGTGCATTCGCAGCAAAAGTATCACCGTCTTCGATAATCTCAAACTCGCCAAGCAAGTCTGAAAAAGGCACCACTTCATCCTGACACATCTGTTTAAACTCTCTTAATTTACCTTTGTTGCCCGTCGCCAATACCAATTTCATACGTCATTAACCTCTGTTTTACTTTATAGGAATATAATTAACACAAATTTTATCCTATTGGAGATGTTAAGATGATTAAACAGATTATGCCTTTAAGCCTCATCGTGGCTTTACGATTTTTTGGACTTTTTATTGTCCTTCCTGTACTTTCCATTTATGCACTAGATATGAAAGGCGCTACACCATTCTTGGCGGGTCTTGTTGTGGGTGGTTATGCCCTCACGCAAGCGGCGTTCCAAGTGCCTTTAGGACTGATGTCTGACAAGTTTGGACGTAAACAAGTCCTTTTATTGGGACTACTCATATTTATCGCTGGTTCAGTGATAGCCGCTATTTCAGATGACATCTATATGCTTCTTATCGGTCGTTTCTTGCAAGGTGCAGGTGCCATTGGTTCAGTCGTCTCTGCGATGATTGCTGACCTTGTAAAAGAAGAAGAACGTGCGCATGCCATGGCTATCATGGGTGGAACGATTGCTATGTCTTTTGCTGCAGCGATGATCATCGCGCCTATCGTTGGTGGTCACTGGGGGATAGACAAACTCTTTTGGCTCACAGCGATACTCTCAGTTATGGCGATAGGTATTTTGTTTACTGCTGTACCCAAACCTCCAAAGATTGTCCATACCTATTCAGAAGAAGAATCTAAGTTCTTTGAAGTCTTTAAAGACAAAGCGCTTACACGTATGTACATCACCTTTTTGTTCCACTCAAGCATCATGACGATGGCGTTTTTCATCATCCCAGTAGTCATGACACATCCTGTAACCGAAGGTGGTTTTGGCTGGGAGAAAGCAGAGCTTTGGAAAGTCTATTTCCCTGCGATGATCTTTGGTTTCATCGCGATGGCACCTGCGGCTATCTTTGGTGAAAAGTACGGTAAAGGTAAAGAGATATTTATGATTTCCGTTGCGGTTATCTTCTTAGGTTTCATCGCTATGGGATTTGCTACGACACCATGGGTATTTATCTTGGGTGTGGTACTCTTCTTCATCGGCTTTAACATGTTTGAGCCACTCTTACAAAGCTTTGTAGCCAAATTTGCCAAAGTACACCAAAAAGGTGCTGCACTTGGTGTGGCAAATACCTTTGCCTATACAGGTATCTTCCTTGGAGGTCTGCTTGCAGGGTACATCATGCAGCATTATGACAGAGGCACATTAGCTATCATCGTAGCCATCATTGCTGTAGCATGGTTTATCTGGGTTGCTACCATGCCTAGCCCTAACAACAGAGGAAATGTCTATCTACCACTTGACCTTTTTGACAGAGAAAAAGTACACGCACTCACAGAACATGATGCCATAGTAGAATCCTATGTCAATGAAACAGAAAACATCGCTGTAGTAAAATATGACAAAGACTTGATAGATGAAGATGAAGTGAGAGGGATGTTGAGTTAA
>CAZQOC010000030.1:0-2346 GCA_964594745.1 uncultured Sulfurovum sp. | reverse complement strand
CCCATATCCCAAAAGAGATATGAGGTTTAACTTCCATCGATTAGCAGCAACTAATCTAAGGGTGGTACAAAATGCACCGCTGATGTAAATCGCATTTACATTTGGATTATAAGTAAATATCCCTTAATGGAATATTAAAGCTTACACTCTCCAAGCGTCACTTCTCTATACGCCACATCCATCAAAGCACACGCACGTTTCATGATGCCTTCTTGGGTAAATCCAAACTTCTCGAAGAGTAGGTCTGCTGGTGCTGAAGCTCCGAATGTTTCCATGCCTAGTACGTCATCTGCATAACGGTAGTATTCTGAACCTGTGGCTGCTTCAACAGCAAGTACTTTTGTATTTGGGTCAACTACAGTGTTTTTATACTCTGCATCTTGCTCATTGAAGAGATCAAGACATGGGACAGAGACTACATTGGCTTTGATGCCAAGTACAGCTAAATGACAGGCAGCTTTAAGACATGGCATAAGTTCAGAACCTGAAGCCATGAGTGTGAAGTTGGCATCTTTACGTTTTTTGACGATGTAGGCACCTTTACTTACTTCACCAAAGTCACGCTTTGGCTTAAGTGTTGCTAGCTTTTGACGGCTGAGGACAAAACCATGTGGTGCTTGCATCGTAAGTGCTGTTCTCCATGCTTCTACGTTCTCAGTCGCATCTGCAGGTCTCCATACATAGAAGTTTGGCAGTGCTCTAAACTGGCTAAGTTGTTCTATGGGTTCATGGGTTGGACCATCTTCACCTACACCAATGCTGTCGTGTGTCCATACAAAGAAGTTTTGGATGTGTGTCAATGCTGCGATACGTGCAGATGGCTTTAGGTAGTCAGAGAAGACAAAGAACGTGGCATTAAATGGAATGGTTGTACCGTAAAGTGCCATCGCATTGGTGATAGCCGCCATAGAGTGCTCACGTATACCAAAGTGCAGGTTTCTGCCTTTAGGGAAGTCTCCCATATCTTTAAGTGCCGTCTTGTTCGATGGTGCCAAATCTGCTGATCCACCTAAGAAGCTTGGCACTGCTTTTGCAATGGCGTTAAGTATCTTACCGTTACTATCTCTCGTAGCCATCGCTTTGTCCCCATAAAAATCTGGGAATTCAATGGAAGAAAAGTCAGGATTAAGCAGTTTTTCCAATGCGACATTTTGCTCTACAAGTGGTGCTTCTTTGTGTCTGTGAATCCACTCTTTTTCTGCCAGTTCACCCTTTTCAATCGCACATCTAAATCTAAGAAGTACATCTTCAGGCACGGCAAATGTCTCTTCTGGGTTAAAGCCTTCTTTAGCTTTAGACTCAGCGATGATTCTATCACCCAGTGGTGCACCATGAGTATCGTGTGTACCCTCTAGCTCCATGGCACCTTTACCAATGATAGTATTTGCAATGATAATCGTTGGTTTTGTCGCAGACTTGACTTCATCCAAAACTTTTTCAATGTCATCATAACAGTGTCCATTGATTTTCTTCACATCCCAATTTTGTGCTTCAAAACGTGCTGCTACATCTTCACTCCAAGCGATGCTTGTATCACCTTCTATGGTAATGCTGTTAGAGTCATAGATGAGTACCAAGTCTTTAAGTCCGAGGTGCCCAGCCAATGCACATGCTTCATAAGAGATACCTTCTTGCAAGTCACCATCACCACAAAGACAGTAGACTTTGTGGTCTATGAGTTCACAGGTTTCAGAGTTTACCTGCTCTTTGGTAAATGCTTCAGCCATGGCAAAACCAACTGCATTGGCGATACCTTGTCCTAAAGGTCCAGTGGTTATCTCTACACCTTCTGTGTGCCCATACTCTGGGTGCCCTGGTGTTTTTGAGTCTAGTTGGCGGAACTCTTTTAAGTCCTCTAAACTAACATCATATCCCCAAAGGTGTAAAAGTGAATAGATAAGCGCAGAACCATGCCCACCTGAGAAGACCAAACGGTCACGGTTGAGCCATTTTGGGTTTTTCGGGTTGTGGCTTAGTTTTTCAGAAAGCACGACAGCGATGTCTGCCAGTCCCATAGGCGCACCCGGGTGTCCTGAATTTGCCTTTTGTACCATGTCTGCGGCCAAAAATCTGATGGTATTTGCCATTTTCTTACGCATTTTGTTCTGCTCTGTCATTACTGCCATGTCGTTAGTCCTTATGTCTGTTTAAGTATTGTGTTATCAAGGGTTGTAAAGCTATTTGGAGCTTCTCATCAAACGTTTCAAATCGTCTTTGTAAATCTTTCGCCAAAGCATCTGCCTCATCGACCGTTTTGTCAAGTCCTAAAAGGTTTACAAAGCTATTTTTATCACCATCGTTTCCTGTGGTTTTTCCTGCTTCTTCTGCACTTAACGTCTCATCTAT
>CAZQOC010000029.1:0-12055 GCA_964594745.1 uncultured Sulfurovum sp. | reverse complement strand
TGACAACATTGTTAAGTGTCTCTCTCGTTTTAGGATGAAGTACTACATCGTCCAGTGTAGTGGTGGGTTTGAGATATTCAAAAAGCTCTTGTTCATCTACAAGCTCATTCAGCTTGAGTTTTGCGACTTTTTTCTTCTTTTTAGGATGAATAATACGTTGCATGACCTCTTCTTGAAGATAAAACGAACGACTCACCCCTCCGAACATATTGAGTATCTCCTCATAGTCTATAATCTCTTCTGTAATGAGTTTTGCACCCTCTTCAAGCAGCGCACGATTTTTTATCTTCTCATACTCATCAAAAGAGATGAGTTCAATGAGTGTATTCATATCTCTAAATTGTCCCTCACCTCCACTATACTCTTCTTTAAGCAATGCCAAGAAAATACGCTTCTCTTTTTCATCAAGTTCTTTCTCTTTAAAAAACTCTTCTACCACAATAGGTGTTTGTGTCATCTTCACACGCTCTTCTATACGTGTGGTTAAAAGTGTCAACTTATTTTTCAAACGTCCTATACTTAAAGAGTTGTCAGCAAATCCTTGTTTAAAGGTGGCTATTTTATGCAAAAGGGCAACCATGTCAAACTGATCTTGTAAATATTCTAAGTGGTCTGTATATGGTTTTACTTCAGGTAAAAAGATTTCAAGAGAGCCTTCTTCAAGCAGCCTCAGCAAAGAGATACTTGGTGTAACAGACGTACCTAAAAGTTCTAATTGAGATGTTTCATGTGCTTTGATTTGTCCAAAACTCATCTGTATCAACCACCCTAAATCTAAAAGATTTTTTACCAATGAGAGTTTCTTTAAATAACTGTAAGAGTCATCTGAAAAGTTATCTTGTAGCATTTCGAGTACAGGAACTTCTTCCAAACCTTTTACATAACGTTGACACACATACTGTATGAGTTGGACTTCACCTTTGGTACATTTAAGGTGTTTATAAATGAGTGTTTTACTCACATCTGTTGCTTCTATAAAATTAATAAGGTATTTCAATCGTCATCCTAATCATGGAAATAATTTTGAGTATAACAAAGATTTGATATACTCTAAATTATAAAATCACAGAGAGTCTTATGCTATTTTTTAAAAATCTTTTTGCTAAACCCTTAACAAGTACACTCACAGTAACTTCAAATAATGGCTTTCACTTGCGTCCTGTAGCCAAATTTGTCTCAGAAGCAAAAAAGTTTGATTGTGAGATTAATGCAAGTTTTCACAATAAATCAGTCTCTGCAAAAGCTGTTAATGCGTTACTCTCACTAGGACTCGACAAAGAAGATAGTTTTGTCTTGGAGCTACAGGGAAAAGATGCATCCAAAGCACTTACTACACTTAGACAAGTCTTTGCAACGCTTATGCAGGATGATGAAGAGGTAGAACACATTGTCAATACACAACATGACTACGAGGGGGAGGCGCTTTTAGGAGAGAGTATCTATCAAGGTCTTGCCATCGCCCCACTCTATCACTATACACAAGAAGAATCCTATATAAAAAATAATGCCACCTTCCAAGGTTCAGTTGTACATGCTATGTCCATTTTATCAAAACGTTTTGAAGAGAGTACGCAAAAGGATATTGCAAATATTTATCTGGCACAAAAAGAGCTTCTCTCACAGCTCAGTGCAGAGGTACATGACATAGACACTTTTTCTGCTCTCATTGACAAAGAGATAAAAACACTCAAAGGTTCGAAACTAGAGAGTAAAGCGGTGGACTATCAAGACTTACTTCGTTTAGTCAAATCAAACCTTGGATATACCTACCAAGTACATTTACCCTCACAGCCCTTTATATTACTTGCTAAAGATTTATTGCCAAGTGACATTAAACAGTTAGAAACAAGTAGCGTACAAGGGGTGATACTTACGCAAAGTTCACTGACTTCACATACAGCTATCTTACTCAGATCTGCGGGTATCACTTCTCTCATACTGCCAGAAGACATACATAGCACATCGGATGATGTCATTTTAGACACCTATGCAGGTGTTCTCATACATCATCCTACCCCCAAAGATTTGGAAACAGCAACAAAAGTACAAACATTACATCACAGACAAGAAATACTTAGCCAAGAAAAACGTTTTGAACCTGCTATCACCAAAAATAAAAAAACTATTCATGTCTATGCCAATATCACAGACGTAACCTCCGCTAGTGCAGCAAAAGAAGCTGGGGCTGAGGGGATTGGTCTGTTACGTACTGAATTTTTATTTGGACAACAAGCACCCAGTCTTGAGACACAAACAAAAGCATATGAAGCAATTTTTGCATGCTTTGATGATGTCACGGTCAGAACCCTTGATGTCGGGGGAGATAAGGCACTTCCCTATATATCACTACCTAAAGAAGAGAACCCATTTTTAGGTGTGCGTGGGGTACGACTTTTTCAAAGCCATCCAGACATACTTGAAGCACAACTTCATGCCATTTTTCTGGCTGCCAAAGGCAAAAGCATTAAAATTATGTTTCCCATGGTCTCCTCTGTTGAAGAGTTTACCCATGCAAAAAACTTTGCTCTGCATGTTGCGAAGAAATACCAACTCACTACTGAGAGTATCCTCTTTGGTATGATGATAGAAGTACCCTCTGTGCTCTTTGACTTAAAAACATTTAATGAAGCCGTAGACTTTTACTCCGTAGGCACCAATGACCTTACACAGTACCTTTTTGCCATAGAACGTACACACCCAACACTTAAAACTGACGCACTCTCTCCTGTTGTATTTAAAGCACTTTACCAGATTGTCACACAAGTGACAAAACCTGTGAGTATTTGTGGCGAATTGGCTGCAAACATAGATGCCATTCCCAAACTCATTCAACTAGGATATACGTCACTCTCTGTAACACCAAAAAGCATAGCACAAACAAAGGAAACCATACGTCATGTTTAATCTTTTACAAAAAATAGGAAAGGCGTTAATGACGCCTATTGCTGTTCTCCCCGTAGCTGCACTACTACTCAGACTGGGCTTTGGAGACATTCCCTATGTTGATGGACAGATTGCATCTATTATGAAAAATGCGGGAGATACTATTTTTTCAAATCTAGATTTACTCTTTGGTGTAGGCATCGCTTATGGACTGGCTAAGAATAATGATGGTGCAGCAGCACTCTCTGGAGCCATAGGTGTACTGATTGCCAAAGCAGTTTACTCTGGTATTGACAAAGATGTCAACATGGGGGTCTTTGTGGGTATTATTATAGGTGTACTTGCGGGGTCGCTGTATAATCGTTTTTATGACATCAAACTTCCTGAATTTTTAGGCTTCTTTGGCGGGAAACGTTTTGTACCCATCATCACTGCCATATCTGCCATAGGCGTAGGTATACTTGCAGGGTACTTTTGGCACTATGCACAGTCTGGTATTGATGCATTTTCCAATGTCATTATAGGGCTACAAGAAGTAGGGACATTTATTTACGGTACTTTAAATAGACTTCTCATCCCTTTAGGTTTACATCATATCCTTAATTCTGTTTTTTGGTTTCAACTAGGCGAATATACACATCTGAAAGAGGGTGTAGAAGTTGTTGCCAATGGAGACTTGCACCGTTTCTTTGCAGGTGACAAAACAGCGGGTGTCTATATGTCTGGTTTTTATGTGGTGATGATGTTTGGTTTACCCGCTATGGCATATGCTATCTATCTCAATACCCCAAAAGCTTACCGTAAAAAAGCAGGAGCTATTTTAGCAGGTGTTGCATTTACTTCATTTCTTACTGGTATTACAGAACCTTTGGAATTTTTATTTCTTTTTGTTGCGCCACCCCTATTTGTACTCCATGCTTTACTTACTGGACTTGCTTTAGCCGTAGCGCAGATGTTAGACATTCATGCAGGGTTTGGTTTTTCGGCTGGGTTTATTGATTATGTCATAAACTATAAACTAGCCACTCACCCTTTACTCCTCTTACCTCTTGGACTTCTCTTTGCACTTATCTATTTTATCAGCTCTTATTACACCATCAAACTTTTGAAACTCAAAATCATGGATGTAGAACTCTCTGATGAAAAGCAAAACAGCAGTAAAAATGATGAAGCATCTGCTTTCATCTTGGCGCTTGGAGGTAAAGAAAACATACTCAGTACTGATGCTTGCATTACAAGACTAAGAATGGCGGTAAAAGACAATACCCAATTATCCGATAATGACTTTAGCGCATTAGGAGCAAAAGGGGTGATACGTCCAGATAAACATACCATACAAATCGTACTTGGCACCAAAGCAGAAAGTGTGGCTGAAAATATTAAAAATATACTCTCCTCACACTAAAAAAAGTTTAAGTTTATATTAGTACTGTGTTAATGCATTCTTGTTATAATATAAGCAAAAAAGTAAGGTTAACCCTGTATGCAAAAACTTATATTATTACTCTTCTTTTTTCTACTCAACGGATGTACATTCAATAATCTTTTTATTGGTGGAGAGATTGATAAAGTCACTGTTGTTAAATACACACCTTATATGAAGCACCATAGAGCCTATTTCTCACGTACACAACTCAAAACAATGAGAGATGGCAAAAAATACCTTTTCCTCTATAATGCAAAAAACAATGATGTGGGAGTTTTACTTCATAGAAAAAGCCAATATGTCCTTTACAATATGTCAAATCCAGATCAACAGCCTATGGCAGTCAATGCCAATAAAAAAACAAAATATTGGCATGCACTCAAAAGTTTTAAACACAAAGGGTTTAAACGCATAAAATCACTCGCTTCTGTTGGGTACACTGCTTCTGTTTCTCATAAACGTTATAAAGGAAGAAAAACCCTTCTCATAGAGACAAAAGAGTATTCACGCCTTCTTAAGCTCTATAAAAAAGCAATCAAAACATATAATGCAAGTAGAATTAAAAATATTAAAACAAAATTGCCTAAATCACTTATTTATAGCTACTATAAACAGTATGAAAAACGTGCTAACAGCCGCAAACAACGTATGCAACTCAAAATTATTGCGAACAAATTACAAATCAAAGCACCTTATATCATAGAGAAAAAACCTAAACAAACCAAAGTCACTACAAAACAGCCTGCATCACATAAAAAGAAACCTGCAAAAGAAAAAATAATTACAGGTACAAGTATGACAAAAAAAGAAGAACCTGTTATTCAAAAAGAGGAACCTGAGACACCATTGGTAAAAAAAGTCTCTCTCCCTACTCCTTCTTCAGATAAACCTTATACCTATTATTTACATCAAGCATCGCTTGATGAACTTTCTACCTATATTGCAAACAAAGCCACAAAAAATTCTCTTTCTTATAACCAGTACACTATGTTACGACACAGAAAGTCATCTTTACAAGAAGAAAAACTTTTTAAGGAAGGTTCATTAGAAGAACTGATAGCTGCCTATAAAGTCAATAAAAATCCAAAATATAAAAAACGTATTATGTCACTTATGAAAGCCAAACAAGAAAGTCATTAGGTATCGTCATTGATATTATCTTCTTTCTTGGAGAGTACTGATGATACAGTTAATCCAATTTTTGTACCTTCATTTTCTTTACTTTGTATGTGAATAGGGATATGTAATTCATCGCAAAGTTTTTTAACAATATGTAACCCTATCCCAATACCTCTATCTTGTTCTTTGTAATATCTATCAAATACTTTTGAAGGTCTTTTAATCCCTTTTCCTGTATCATGAATCGTTAAGCTACTTCCTTGTAACACAATGTGTACATTCCCGTTAGCAATATTGTACTTCCCCGCATTACTTAATAGATTATCTATAATACGCGTAAAGGCATCTTTATTGGTCATTAACATTGTATGATCAACAGAAATTTTATAGTGTACATCAGGATACAGTATTTCAAAGTAACTCACACGATTTTCCAATAATGTTTTGAGTGAAAACTTTTCAGCTTGTGTTGAGACACCTTTTAAAAAAATGCGTAAATTATCTTGCAGAGAAAGTATACTTTCTATATTATTCTCAAGTCTTTGAATTTTTGGATTTTGTCCTATTTCTCTTTTAAAAATCTTTAGATTAATCAGCATAGAACTAATGGGTGTGTTAAAGTCATGCAATATATCTTTGACAAACTCTTCATTGAGACGTAAAGCTTTTTGTAAAGGCATCAATGCATAGATTGAAAAAAGAAATGATACTAAAGCAGCAAAAAGAGAATAAAACCAAAATTTATTGTAAAGCGTACTCTCTAATTTTTTCACTCTTGGTATATAATTTGCTCTAGGATACGTTACTTTCATTAAATATTTTTCAGCTGTTGGCACTTTAAAATAGGCATAAAAATCACCATCTTGATACAATATATTTTCTTCTCTATCCTTAGCTTTATCTACAAAGTCTGTCGTTAAACTTTTACATTCTAAAGTAAAAGCACAAAGCTTCATCTCTATATGAATTTTCTCTTCTATTTCAACTTTTTTGGCTTGATATTCATTCCAAAAATTAATGGCAAGCAATACCTCTAAAAGTATTAGAAATATAAAAAAACTTTTGAGAAAAGATTCTACTTCATAGGTTTTCAATCATATACCCCTGAGCACGTATATTTTTAATCTCTATGCCAAGTTTATTTTTCAATTTTGCAAGATTGACTCGTAGTGCATTTGCACTAGGTTGTTCAAGAAAATCCATAAGGGTATAACTGTCTACTATTTTATTCTGTTCTGTCATTAAAGTATGAAATATATTTTGTTGTACTTCGCCTAAACCTATTGTCTGTCCATCTTTTTGCAAGACTCTCGTTGTGGGATTGTAAACAATATCATTCAATCGAAGTAACAAGTCTTCTTTTTGGTATTTACGCTTTATACGAATCACAAGCTCTTCAGGATCAAAAGGTTTTTTAATATAATCCTCGGCTCCAATGGCAAAACCTTTTGATATGGAATTAATATCTGTCAATGCAGTAATGTAAATAGCGGGGGTTTCATCTCCTGCTTCTTTCAGAGATGCAAGTACATCAAAACCATCTACTTCAGGCACATTGACATCTAAGATATATAAATCATATCTCTCTTCATATGTCAGGTCAAATACCTCAGAACCACGATGTGCCACATCCACAAAGTATCCTTCAAGTTCTAAGAATTCTTTGAGACTTTCACATAAAATTTGATCATCTTCAAGTAATAGTATTTTCATCATATTACAGTATACAAAAGTAATATTAAGAAAGTATTACCTTGTATTCATTTACTTTTTTTTAGGTGATTTTAGGACTACAAAAAAGACAACAATAATCACAGCATAAGCAACATAGTAATATACATTATCACTTTGTGGCATCAGTGTACCTCCATAATCATATCTTGACTCTTCACTACAACAAGTTTTTTATCAATACGCTTTACATCACTCTCGTCACTGACAATCACAGGGGTCACAATATCTTTGGCATGTGTTTTAATGTAGGGTAAATCTACACGAATAATGCCATCACCTGCTTTGACAGTATCACCTTCTTGCATCAGTCTTTCAAAACCTTTTCCTTCTAAAGACACAGTATCAAGCCCTATGTGTACCATCACTTCTAAATCTTTAGGACTCTTGATACTATATGCATGATTTGTAGAAAATATTTTAGAAATAACACCATCTATAGGTGCTGTAAAAAGATTACTCATAGGTATAATAGCGACACCATCCCCTGCCATCTTTTGTGAAAATACTTCATCATCCACTGATTCCAGTGCAATGACCTGCCCATCTACAGGAGATTTTATCTCTCTTGTTTTTCGTTTTAAAAATCCAAACATTGTTTACCTTTTATACTTTACTTCACCACCCACTATAGTCGTGATAATACTAAAATTTTCATCAAATATTACTATGTCTGCGTCATATCCTACTTTGAGTCTGCCTTTTGGAACACCTAATTTTTCTGCAGGCACTATAGTCACTGACTTGACAACATCAAGTACTGTCATGGATGTGTATTTTATCATATTTGCCATCGCTTGATTCATCTTCAGAACAGATCCTGCCAAAGTACCATCCTCTAAAAGAGCCTTGCCTTCACTCACATCGACCCTGCGCCCTCCCAAATCATACGTACCACATTGCATACACCCTGCGCGCATCGCATCTGTAATAAGTATGAGCTTGTCACCTTTGAGTTGATGCGTCAAGGCAAGCGTACTTGGATGGGTATGCACCAAATCAGCGATAATGTCACAAGTCACATCACTGTCAAACACTGCACCTACAAGTCCTGGACTTCTATGATGATAGCTAGGCATAGCATTAAACAGATGTGTCACATGAGAAATCCCCCATGTAAAGCTCTTCCTAGCCTCTTCATAACTTGCATTAGAATGCCCTGCGCTAAGTATGATATGGGGATACCTTTTTGTCATCTGCTTTACAAAGTCTTTAGCACCCTCTTCTTCAGGCGCAAGCGTGATCATCTTCACAATATCGATGTAGTTTTCTATCAACCCAAAATTTGCAGCCTGTACATAGGTTTTATCTTGGGCACCATGTTTGGAAGGGTTTATAAAAGGTCCTTCAAGATGTACGCCTAGCACCTTGGCACCAGTTACACTTTGACTATAGTGTTGAATATTTTGTAAAGCATTGTCAATATCTTGTGTTGACATCGTCATCGTTGTGGCTAAAAAAGAGGTTGTCCCTGTTTGGGGTAATGTACTAGAAAGTGTTTCCAGTGCTTCAGGTGTCGCATCCATTACATCTGCACCACCAGAACCATGTATATGCAAGTCAATAAAGCCAGCACTCACATAGGCACCTTTTGCATCGATAATCTCTATCTTGTCATTATCTGTCATCATGATATCATCAACTATGTCAATGATTTGTGTATCAAAGAATAATATCTTGTCTTCTATAATCTTGTCTTCCAAGATATACTTTCCATTGATGATGGCAGTAGTTGTGTTACGCATTATTGTTTAATCGTTCTTTGAGTACACGCTTGAGTACTTTACCCGTTGCATTTTTAGGAAATTCCTCAATAATATGAATTTGTTTAGGTATTTTATAATTCGTCAAATGCTCTCTCATATATTGTTTAAGCCCTGCTTCATCACACTGCTTCACCCCTTCATTTAATTCAATATAAACAATAGGTACTTCACCACTTTTTTCATCTACAATACCAACCACTGCTGATGCACCCACACCTTCATACCTATCAATCACTTCTTCTATCTCTCTTGGATAAATATTGATACCTTTAGAGATAATCAAATCTTTTTTTCTATCGACAATAAAAAGAAAACCATCTTCATCCATATATCCCATATCACCCGTAAGCAACCAATCATTGACAATGCTCTCTACTGTGGCTTCAGGGCGTCCGAGATAACCCTGCATCACATTGTCTCCCTTGACAATAATGTCACCAATACCACCGCGGGGAAGCTCATTCATCTCTGCATCAACAATCTTCATTTCATAGCCATCCAGTGCTGTACCTACAGAACCTGCCTTTTGTTTTTTAAATGTATTCATACAGACAGCAGGACTCGCTTCACTTAATCCATAGCCTTCGAGTAATGTAGCTCGTTTAAACTTTTTTGACATGGCATCAAGTGTTTTAGGCTGTAATGCCGCTGCACCTGAAATAAATGCACGAATACGGTTAAACCACATAAAATACCATGGAAGTTTTGCTTTAGCTAAAGCATTGTACACATCAGGAATACCAAAGAAAATAGTCACTTTTTTCGTTAGTGTTTGTTTAAAAATATTTGAAAAAGGTTGTATAGATTTAATGATGACCATACTTGCACCTACATAAAGTGGTAACATCACTCCAATAGAAAAGGTAAAAGTATGGAACATAGGTAAGAAAATAATAGCTCTGTCTTTTGCTTTTACATTGATGGTTTTTTGCCCAGAATGGGCATTTGAAATTACATTTTTATTACTTAACATCGCACCTTTGGGTTTCCCTGTTGTACCAGATGTATAGATAATTACTGCCGTGTCATCAAGTGTTCTAGGTGTTTGTTCTACCTGTGAGGTACTAGACAGCGCATCCTTGAAAGCCAAATGGTTTTCACCTTCTACTTTTTCATCCCCCTCCCAAACAATAAAACGGCATAAAGAACTCGCTTGAGACAGATTGATAACTTTATTATGGATTGAGGATGCTATCAAAACTGAACTGCCACTATCTTGTAAAATATAATTTAGTTCTTCTTCTTTTAGAAAAGTGTTTACAGGAACTACAATAGCACCTAATTTAGCAATAGCAAAAATACTATAAATGAATTCAGGTGAATTCCGTAAAAACAGTGCTACCTTATCACCTTCCTGTACCCCTTTACTTGCTAAAAAAGCAGCCAATTTATCAGCTGCTTCCAACACTTCTTTATAAGTAATTTTTGTATCATCTACTAGTAAAGCTACTTTATTTTTACGCTTTTTAGCCTGAAAAGTGATGAGTTCATAAAAATTATTAAACTTATAAGCCATCTTAGAACTCGTACGCTATGCCTACAGTGGTTAGGAATGCTCCACCTTCACTAAAACCACCACCTTTTGCCAATATTTGGTTTTCTGCAACCCCAGGAGTTAAAGATAAAGAATCTTTATCACTCACTAAGAAAGAGGCTCCCCAAGAAAGATTTTCATTTTGCTGATATCTGAACCCCATAGAAAATACTCTAGAATCACTATCTGCCAATTCAAATCCTATCGTTGTTAACGGTACAGGAGATTCATCAATTCCAATTCCAAACATAGCAGTCAGTTTATTGTCCATTTTAATGGTTGCACCTAATCTAAAACTATTTGTATCTTGCCAGTCACGTATCAATGGTTTATCAAAGGCATCTACAAGATCTTCCTGTATGGGTCTATCGTAGTTGAAATCCAATGCTTTATAGGTAGACCAAAAAATTCTTTGGTATTTAAACTCTAACGTCACTTTTTCCTGCCATGTTTTTGAAATCGCCACATCAAATGTTGCGGGGAGCGGTACTGTCACATCTGCATTATATTGTTGACCTACTCCTCCAAAGTAAAGATTTGCTTGTCCATCTTCTGTTAAATCAATATTGGAACGATATGTGAGTGCAAAGTTTATATCAGTTGTAGGTTTATAGAGCAATGCCAGGTTATACCCAAATTCAACCGTATTTCCTTCCATATGTCTTTTCGCAGGAAAACCTGCATCATTACCGTCACTTTTAACAACCCCTTCACTATACACTACACGTGCCCCTGCACCTATTGAAAATTTGTCATTTACTTTATAGGCGATTACAGGATTTAATTCAATATTTTTTAACGTAAATTCTTCTGCAAAAAGTTTTTGGTAAGGTGTTTTCCATCTTTTAGTCAATCCACCAGGGACAACTAAACTCACACCCCATCTCATATTACCCATAGGCTTTGAGACATAAAATAATGTCGGTATTGGTAAATTTTCTGTTTCTGATTCACCAGATAAGGGGCCGAATGAATATTCTTGAGAAGGTAAATGTGCCAAAGTAAGTGCACCTTCTATATATTGATTTTCTCCCATAAAAACCATGGCTGCAGGGTTATAGTATGCTGTATCTGCACCCATTGTATGCGCCACATAGGCATCACTCAAAGCAATGGCATTTAAAGACTGCTCTGGTAATTTATATCCCCCCGCCATCACTATGCTACTTCCCACTACGCTTAATGCTATTATTTTTTTCATTTTCATCTCCTAATACCCCACTGTTGCTTTTCTTGTTTGTGCAAAAATTGTGCCTGCCACGCCATATGCCAACTGACCACAATCAGCATGTCCTACAAGATCTGGCAACCCCAATGTCTCTTCTACAGGGACTAAAGCAATATTTGTTGCTCCCAAAGCTATCATCGTGCCTTGTGTAAGTTCTGAAATCGCATAAGGAATGACATCATCCCCCTTACAATGTACCAGGCGTACTGCTGTTTGTGGCACCCAATTATGCAGATTATTCTCTTGTGCTGCTTTTTTAAACCAATGGTTTGGGTCTGTAAAGAAATTATTGACAAATTGTGGATTAAACAGCCCATCGGTACCTGTTGTCACCCTTGTAAGTTCTGCATCAATCTCAGGACGTGTTT